>NZ_JARRQY010000004.1:0-93177 GCF_037381185.1 Acidihalobacter sp. | reverse complement strand
CCGATGAACTTGAAGTGGTTGAGTACCCTGATGATGGATTTCGCGGCCTCGGCGACCTTGGCCGCTCGCGCCGCGCCCTGGAGTTTGCCCACCGCCTTGGCGAAGCGGATCACCAGTTTTCCGACGCCCTTGAGCACGCCGCCCAACACCGGGATCAGCGCCAGCACCATCACGCCGAGCATCGCCCATTCCCAGACGTCCTCGCGTTTCTTGGGATCGTCGGACAGGCCGATGCTGACCGCGATCAGGTCGCGCACGGCGGTGGCGTCGCCGAGTAGCGGAATGCAGCCGATCACTGCGTCCGTGATCACCTGCGAGGTGGTCATCTTGTCGTTGAAGCTGCCTTGTACCGTACCCCAGATCCATTGCCCGGTTTCCATCGAGGCGGCCTTGAAACCGGCCCAGGTCCAGCCGGGCGGCGGCTGGTTGTGCATCTGATCCGTCATGCGTGAATGCCTCCCTAACCTGTCTCGCCGCGTTGGTCGCCCCCTACAGTAGGCAGCCGTCGGACAGCGTTGTGCGGTAGGGCAGTCCGGCGATCGGCGAGCCGTTGGTGTCAGCGTGCTCCTTGTCAAAATACCACATAATATATGCAGTATTAGGTCGCGCTTAGCCAGGCGTCAAGCCGCACAGACGGTCTCGATCGTCTGCCACACGGTTTCACCAACGAGCTTTTCCGCAATGCCTGCGCTATCTGATCAAGAATGCCGGCTTTGTATTGCCGAGATTTGGCACATGGCTGGATTCTCTAGTTCTTGGACGGGCAAACGGACCGCAACGACACTTCAAAGCGCGAGGGCAGACGGATGGAACTGAAGGTGCTCGGTCCGACCGAAGCGGAGGCGCCGCCGCAAAAGGGTTGCTCGGCAAGTGGCTGCGGCAGCAGCGATGACCAACTGGCGCATCTGCCCGATCATATCCGCGAGAAGGTCTACAACCATCCCTGCTATTCGGAGCAGGCGCATCATTGACTACGCCCGCATGCACGTGGCGGTGGCGCCGGCCTGCAACATCCAGTGCCACTACTGCAACCGCAAGTACGACTGCAGCAACGAGTCGCGCCCCGGCGTGGTGTCCGAACTGCTTACCCCCGAGCAGGCAGTTCGTCGACGCCGCATTCTAAGGCGTTGGCCAGCGCGCCGGCCACCTTGAGCGCGGAGTGGGCGTCGTTGCACTGGCCCATGTCGAGCAGACGGGGGATGCCGCCGATGTCGCCGTAGGCATGCTTGTTGAAGCGGTACTTGGCGCAGCCGAGGGTCAACATCACGGTGTCGTCCGGGGTCTGGTCGGCGAGCTCGGTGTAGTAGTTGCGCCCGGGTTTGGCGCCGTCGCAGCTGCCGATGACGAAGAAGTGCTTGATCGCGCCGCTCTTGACCGCGTCGACCACCTTGTCCGCCAGCCCTAGCACGGTGTCGTGGCCGAAGCCGACGGTGACGGTCTGCTCGGGGGCGTCCTGCTTAAAGCCGGGCATCGCCTTGGCCGCCTGCACCACCGGCGCATAGTTGCCGTTGTCGATATGACGCACGCCTGGCCAGCCTACCGGCCGGTGGTGAAGATGCGGTTGCGGTAGCTCTTGCCGGGTTCGATGAGGCAGTTGGACGTGAGCACGATGGGGCCGGGAAACTCGGCGAATTCGCGTTGCTGGTCCTGCCAGGCGCCGCCGTAGTTGCCGGCCAGGTGTGGATATTTCTTCAGGCCGGGATAGGCATGGGCGGGCAGCATCTCGCCATGGGTGTAGACGTTGATGCCTTGTCCCTCGGTTTGCTCGAGAATCTGCGCGAGGTCGTGCATGTCGTGGCCGCTGACCAGCAGCGCTTTGCCGGCCAGGGGCGTGACGCGCACGGTGCTGATTTCCTGGTCGCCGAAGGTGCCGTTGTTGGCCCGGTCCAGCAGTTCCATGACCTTGAGGTTGAGTTCGCCGGCGGAGAGCGCGTGGGCGAGCAGGTCCTCGATGTCGGTCGGGTTGGCGGCAAGATAGTCGAGCATGGCTTCGATCCCCGCGTCGATGTCGGCGTCGCGGTAACCGAGCACGCGTGCGTGGTGCGAATAGGCGCACACGCCCTTCATGCCGTACAGGATCAGCATGCGCAGGCCGTTGACGTCTTCACCCACGGCTTCGTGGCCTTTGTTGACGGCGACTTCCGGCGCCTGGGCCAGCAGCCCGTCCATGTCGGCGGCGGGCTGGAACTGCGCCGGCCCCTGCGGTTGCTCGGCAGTCACGCCCTGGGTTTCGGCGGCGGCCAGATAGCGCGCCTTGAGGTCGTCTCGGATCTCCGCGGCATGCTTGATCATGTTGACGAAGCGGGTGGGCGTGAAATTGACGTTGGTCAGCGTGGTGAAGAAGCCGTATTGAATGAAGTCGTCCGCACCCTGGTCGGTTATGCCGAGAGCGCGGGCGCGCAGGGCGTACTGTGCGATGCCCTTGATCTGGTGGATCAGGATGTCCTGCAGGTCTGAAGTGGTGGCATCCTTGCCGCAGGCGCCGTGGTCGGTGGCGCAGCCGAGCACGGCGTCGTTACGCTGAGTCTGTTCGCATTGGTAGCAAAACATGTAGTCGTCTCCCGTCTCGTTGATGTTCGATACGGGAGGCAGCTTAGTTTTCAGGCGGGCGGGGGCGCCTTGACCAAGATCAAGCGGCTCGGAGCGGTTTTTCGGAGGTCGGCGCGTTTCGTCTAATCGGTGTATTCCCGCTCGAGTGCGTCTTCCTGAATCGGGGCGGATGTTTCCGGAGTACCCGGTCGTTGTGCCCTGCCGCGCGCATGGAATCTTGATCCTCGCGCGGCGTGCGGTGGGGCGAAACGCAGAAAGCCGATATCCCGGGGTACGTCGTCATAAACCGCTTCCATCCCACCGTCCATGAAATAGGCTTCGTGCCAGTAGCCCGTGCCTCCCGAATCGCGCAGGAATTGCCGCCACCAGGCGGCATGGGGTTCCGAGCGTGCCCAGGTTTCGAGCGAGTCGAAGTCGCGCCAATACTGGCGTATGTCTACATGCGGCGGAACAAGTGAAAACAGAAACGTTTCATGCGCGAGCAATCCGTCGGGATTCGCCTCGACCGATTGCGCTATTTTCGGGCCGAACCCGAATAGCGTTTTCAGCCCGGCCACCGCATTTACGCGCATGCCCAGATAAATTACGACGAGATCGGGGAAGTTCGATAAATCCACCGTCCGGCGCTCGATTTGTCTCCTGCGCTTGTTCATGGTGCGGCACCATGGCGTTGTGTGGCGCACAGCGATATTGCTTCGTGACATGCATGGGGTATTGCATCGGTGGCTGACCTCATGGGCGCGCACTATACGGACGGATGATGACCCATGAGCATGCGTGTGGCAAAGGCGTTGAGGGATTCGATGCTGGCGGCGTCGAGTTGACGTTTGAGTTCTTTTTGCATGACCCCCAGATCGCGGCGCGCCACGGAGAGTTTGGCGCGTCCGTGTTCGGTCAGACAGACGTAGAAGGAACGACGATCGCTGGGGTGTTCGACACTGATCAGTAGACCGTTCTTGACGAGTTCGCTGACTTGCACGCTGCAGCTGCCGCGGGTGATGGAGAGCAGTTCGGTTAGTTCGGTGACGGTGCATTGGTCCAGGCGATCGATTTCGTTCAGCATGCGGAATTGCGGGATTCTGAGCCCGGAATACATCAGTGACACCGAAGCATTGCGTTCGAGGGTCTGCAGTGCCTTGAGCAGTCCCAGTAGGTCCAGTTCGATCGGAATTTCTGACATTGTTTGTTCGCCAAACTAATTAAAAATTGTGAATTGCAGTACCTGGGAACTGAGCTTTTAATTAAATGCGAATGTTGTGAATTACCGCAATGCTTTCCCAAACAAATTGATGAGGTGACCGTGATGGCTTCCGCAACCGCTCTTCAGCCGCATGCCGACGATGCCTTGTTGGCCCGTATCTCCGCGATGGAGGAACAGCTGTCGAACCTGCAGAGACAGGTGCCGCGCGACGAGGTTTCGATCATTCTGCTCTCCAGCGATTTCGACAAGGCGATGGCGGCTTTCATGATGGCCAACGGCGCAGTGGGCATGGGCATGGAAGTGTCCATGTTTTTCACTTTCTGGGGCTGCAGCGTCATCAAAAAGGGACGCAAGCTGAAGGGCAAGAGTTTTAGCCACAAGCTGATCAACCTGATGTTGCCGGCGGACAGCCACGCTCTTGCGCCCTCCAAGATGTCATTCGGTGGCGTGGGGCGGCGTTTCTTCAATCACGTCATGAAGGGCGAGATGACACCCCTGGATGAGCAGATCGAGATGGCCAAGGAACTGGGAATCCGTTTCCAGATCTGCGCTCCGTCTTTGTCGATGATGGGATTCGATGACGATGAATGGGTCGTGCCGGTGGAGGTGTGCGGCGTCGCCGCCATGTACGAGAGGGCCCTCAATGCCAGAACGGCCTACTTCGTTTCCTAGGGCCTGTTTGGACTAGTGAGTGGTGCGTAGGCCCTAGTAGTCAGCGTGTTCCTAGGCGCCACGCAGGAGTAGCAATGCGGCATAGACAAGCAGGCCGGCGAGCAGGGCGATGCCCAGATTGCGGGTGCGGTGCTTGATCCACAGCGCCGCGCTCAGGGCGATGACCTGCAGCACCAGGAGCGGCCAGTTCGGTAGCGTATGCGCCGGTATCAGTTCGACCCACAGGAAGGCGGCGATCAGCGCCGGACCGACGGGTTCGAAAATCCGGTTGACGCGGCTTTCGCCGTCGGATTGTCGCGCGCCGGCGAGCATGCCGGTGAGTCGCAACAGGTAGGTGCCGGCGGCGGCGAGTCCGATGGTGAGCCAGAAATCGATGTGCGTCACGGGCGTTTCCATATCAGACCGACCGCTACGCCGCCGAGGCCGGCGGCGATTAGCGCCCAGGAGGTCATGCCGGCGGCGTGCAGTATGGCGGCCAGGACCACGCCTGCGACCGCTGCGCCTGCGCCGCGCGCTCGCGTGACCAGCGGTTCGAGCAGAAGCACGAAAAGCAGGGGCAGCGCGAATTCCAGCACCGGTTTGAGTATGGGCGAGAGTGAGAGAATGGCGGTGCCGCCCAGGGCGCCGAGCAGCGTGCCGCCGACCCAGGCGAGATAGGCGCCGCATTCCAGTCCCAGCATCCAGGCGAAACGTTGCCTCGGATCCAGCCCCGTCAGCGGCGAGGCGAAGGTGGTGGCGAAGACTTCGTCGGTCAGCCCCAGCGACAGCACGGCGCGGCGCCGGTGGCCCAGCCCCCGCAGTTTGTCGCCGAGCGTGGGCCCGTAGATGAGATGGCGCAGGTTCAGCGCCAACGCGAGTCCTGCCGCGGCCAGTGGCGTGGCGCCCTGGGCCAGGGTGCCGACCAGTACGAATTGGCTGGCGCCGGCGTAGACCAGGGCGGACACGGCGGTGGTGAGCCAGGGCGACAGGCCTGCGCCCAGGGCGCTGACGCCGAAGGCGATCGCTACCGGGACGTAGCCGGTGACGACGCCGAAGCTGGAGACAAGGCCGCGAAAGAAGTGCTTCATGGTTGTGGCGCGACTCCACGGCGCGCGAACGCAAACAGGTGGGTGCCCGCGTCCAGCTTGTGCGGGCCGTCTGAGGGGCGGACGCGGTGATGTTCCAACAGCCGGAGGCCGGCGTGTTCGGCGAGCTGAATTAGGCGTAGCGGATGCGTAGCCAATTCTTCCGGAGCGTTCAGGGTGCGGCCCAGCGCTTCGAGTTCCATCACCAGCGGTTCGGTGGACGGATCCGGCGGCACAGCTGCGAGATCGCGTCGTAGCCGATTGATGCCCGCGATGGCTTGTTCGAGGTTGCCGTGCAGCGCGTCGGCGAGGACCGAAGGCAATCGATCCAGCAGCATGCGTGCGCGAGCGCTGCCATCGGCGGCGGAGGTGTCCGCCCGAGCGAGGCGGGCCAGTGGCGGCAGCAGTCGCGTCAGGTGGTGGCGCATGAGTACCTGGGCGCGTTCGCGGGGGTGTGCAAAGCTCCCGGTCAAGTCTTCGGCGATCAGCAACAGTCCGACGGGAGCCAGTGATCGCCCTGCTTGGTGCAGGAAGGTGACCGCATCGCCCTGTTGCAGGACGTCGAAGGCCAGCAGGGCATGGGCTGAAGGGGTGTCGGCGGGAACGGTTCCGGTAGTCGTGTGTTTAACCCTCCAGACCGGACACAGTTCTTCGAGCATGGGCTGTAGATCCGCGGCGCTGTGGTTGTCCACCACCAACGCATCGATCGACGATGCGGGGAGGTGCCGGATTGCGAGGTTGGCCATCGAGACTGCCAGCCAGGGGTTGATGGCGCTGGAGGCAGGCAGTGCTGTCGCGTTATCGGCCGCCAGACCCAGTGTGGCGAGAATTTCTGCGGCCAGGGTGCGCTCGACGCCGGAGCTGCCGTTTCGCAACTCGAGCAAGTGCTCGGTCTGGGCCTGCGTCAGCGATGCGGTGCTGCGCAGGGCGTGCAGTTCGAATGCGGTCTCCAGCGCTGCGCTCTGGTGTGTGGCGTGCGGCGGTGGACCTAGATCAATACGGTCGGTCGGGATAGGCAGAACGATCAGTTCCAGACCTTTGGGGCAGGCGGATACGAAACCCTGTACCGGCTGATGGGCCGCTGCCTGCATGCAGCCGGCGAGCAGCTCCCGCAGTCGCCGTTCATCGGTCTGCTCGATGGTGTCGGCGGCCAGCCGCAGAGAGTGCGCATTGCCGCTTTGGCTGCTCGCCAACAGCAGCCGTGCGATCCGTGTTTCGAGTCTGCCCCATTGCTCATCGTTGCGCGGCAGGGACTGCCAGGCGAGATTGTCGTCGGCGAGCGGCGGGGTCTCGGGATACTCCATACGCACCAGCACCGAGGCGGGCCCGCCGACGCTGAAATAGCCGTGCGGAAGGTTGGCATCGAAGTCGAGGATTTCGCCCTCGTCCAGGACAACGCTTTCGACGATCGGGCCGGCTTTGATCCGACCGCTCAGCACGGTGGCCTGTTCGCGCACGCCACGGCCGTGCGGCGCCGACATACGTTGGCCGTCCGGCGCAAGCTGCAGCAAATAGCTTTCGCCCCGCGATGGGCCGAGGTGTTGTTCGATAAGATGAACGGTAGCGCTTTCGTCCGCCAGGCTGGCGGTTTGCGCTTGAGCATCGGAGACCAGTTCGCCGAAAGGGACGTCGAGAGCGTTGGCTAGAGCCCACACGGTAGAGATGGTTGGATTGGCGGCACCGCGTTCCAGCTCTGATAAGGTTGCCTTTGAGAGACTTGATCGCTCGGCAAGTGCGCTCAGGGACATGTTGCGCGTGGCGCGGATGCGCGCCACGTTTTGACCGATTTGGGCAGAGATGGACATGAGAATCACGGATAATCGAAGGGAATGTCGTTCAGTTTAGTAAACGATTATTCCGTGTCAACCGATTTTCGTTCGTTATGGTGTTTTTGTCCGTCTGCGAATGTCTTCAGTTCCGAGCGGAGCACTGGCCGTCGCGCGCGAGTCCGGCCAGCCAGGCGTTCAGCTCGTGGCTGAACTGCCCGATCGCGGCGTCGGTCGCCTGAACGCCGGCGGGGGCATTGGCGGCTTGAGCAGGTATGTCGATGACGAAGCGATGTGCCGAGAGCTGGCGATGGGTGCGGACGTTGCTGAGGCTGGCGCGCACGGCCAGATGGATTGTGCTGCGGGGGCCGGTGACGCGCTGCAGCAGAGCCAGAAGCTGGGTGTCGAGTTGCAGGGGCGCGCCGGCGGGTGCGTCGGGGGCGAGTACCGCCTCGAACAGTCCGCTGGCACTGACGGATTGAACCAGTATGGGTTCCAGCATTCTGGCCGGTGGTGCCGCCCAGCGGTGAAATGCGAAGTTGGCAATCGTGCCGGGGTTTTCGCTGTAGCGCATCGCCGGGCCGCCGAAACCGGCGGCAGCCGTTGGCGCGGCGATGCGTACGGCCGGACAGGCGGGGGATGTCCTGGCCGACGCATGAGTGTCGGAGAGTGTGATGCGGTAGCTGGTGAGCGCGTGCGGCGGTGGTCGCTGGGGTAGCACGGAGCAGCCGGCGAGACCCGTGGCCAATATCGCGGCGGCGGACAGTCCCGCGCGGCGGCCTGGCGTGATGAACGCTGCGGTATTTCTCATGGTGCTTATTCTCCGGGGCCGGGTTTGCGCGGTGTCGGACCGTAGAGCAGCGCGCTCGGATCGTGCTGCAGCTGTTCGCCGAGCCGGCGGTAGGTATTGGCGGCATCGCCGAGTTGCTGCAGGGCGCTGTCGAGCTGCGGCATGGCGCGCTGCACCGAAAGTGCCGCCGAGCCGACCTTGTCGGCGGCGCTGTTGAATCGCTGCGTGCTGTGATCCAGCTTGTCGACGAGCGTCGGCAGCTTGCTCACGCTGTGGTTCATGTTGTCGATCAGCCCAGGCAGCTTCGATGTGCTGCGGCGGATGTCGCGTAGCGTGGCGTTGAATTGGGTGAGGGTATCGCCGATACGGCTGCTGTTGGCGGCGAGCCTGCCGCTCAGGGTGTCGAGGTTCGTGATGGCGGACGAGAGGTGTTTCATGTTGCGGTCGCTGAGCAGGATGCCCAGGCGTTTGCTGACGGTGGTGAGGCTGCCCCCGACCTCGGTGAGAATGACGTCGAGGCGCTGCAGCAGGGACGGGGCGCTGGGGATGACCGGGTAGGGTTCGCCGGGCTTGCGCGTGAGTTGGGGGGCGCCTTTGGAGCCGCCTGTCAGACTGATGAAGGCGATGCCGGTGATGCCCTGCATCTGCAGCGTGGCGTGCGTGTCGGTCTTGATCGGCGTGCCGTCGATGATGTCTAGCACGATGCGTACTTCCTGAGGATTCTGCGGGTCGAGGCTGATGGCGGTCACGTGGCCGACTTTGACACCGTTGTAGCGCACGGCCGCGTCGGGCGGCAGTGCCCACACCGATTCGCTCATGAGTACGAGATAGCGCGTATAGCTGTGGCGCGGACCGCCGGCGGCCAGCCACAGCAGCACGGCGATTGCGGCCGCGCTCAGCGCAAGCACGAATACGCCGACTAGGGCGTAATTGACACGCGATTCCATATCTCGATTCCTCCCCCTCAAGAGTCCTTGCCGGCCGTTTGCGCGGCAAAAAAGCGGTGGGTGCGCGGATCGGTGCTGGCGGCTACTTCCAGCGGTGAGCCCTCGGCCAGTATGACGCCGTCGCCCAACAGAATCACACGGTCGGCTGTGCGCTGCACCGTGGTCAGGTCGTGCGTGACCATGATCACGGTCAGCCCCAGGGCGTCGCGAAGCTTGATCACCAGCTCGTCGATCGCGCGGGCGCTAAGCGGATCCAGGCCGGAGCCGGGTTCGTCCAGAAACAGCAGTTCGGGGTCCAGCGCCAGGGCTCGGGCCAGGGCGGCGCGTTTGCGCATGCCGCCGCTCAGCTCGCTGGGGTAGAGGGTGGCGCTTTCCGGCGGCAGGCCGGTCAGGGCGATCTTGAGTGTGGCGATCTGGTGGATCGTCGCGCCGGGCAGGCGGGTATGTTCCTGCATCGGCAGGCAGACGTTCTCCAGCACGGAGAGTCCGCCGAACAGTGCGCCGGACTGGAACAGCACGCCCATGCGTCGGCGCAGGCCGATTTCCTCCTGGGACCCGGCGCGTACGTCGCGGCGGCTGAGGATTTCGACGTGTCCCGCCTCGGGGCGGCGTAGCAGCAGCATTTCGCGCAGCAGGGTGGTCTTGCCCGAACCCGAGCCGCCGACGATGGCGAAGATTTCGCCGCGTTTCACCTCCAGGTCGATGCCTGCGTGGACGACGCGGGAACCGTAGCGCGTTTCGATACTGCTCAGGTGCAGGACGGTTTCGCGCGTCATATGCCCAGCCGGTTGAACAATACGGAAAACACCGCGTCGAGCACGATGACCAGAAAGATGGATTGAACCACGCTCATAGTGGTGCGCTGGCCGACGCTTTCGGCGCTGCCGCGGACTTTGAAACCTTGGTAGCAGCCGACTGCGGCGATCACGACGGCAAAGATGGGCGCCTTGGCCAGGCCGACCAGATAGCTGGAAACGCTCACGGCTTGGGCCAGGCGATCGAGGAAGGCCGTGGCACTAATGTCGAGTACAGTGCGGCCGATCACCATGCCCCCGAGTATGCCCATGACGTCGGCGAACAGCGTCAGCAGTGGCAGGGCGATTATCAGGCCGAGCATCTTGGGAGCGACCAGCACTTCCAGCGGGCGTATGCCCATGGCGCGGATCGCGTCGACCTCGTCGGTTACCATCATGGTGCCGATCTGCGCGGCGAAGGCCGATCCGGTACGCCCGGCGACGATGATCGCAGTCATCAGGGGCGCCAGTTCGCGCGCCATGCTGATGCCGACCAGGTCGGCGAGGAAGACGTTGGCGCCGTACTGGCGTAGGAATACAGCGCTCTGGTATGCGATCACGACGCCGATCAGGAAGGACAGCAGACCCACGATGGGCAGCGCGTTGACGCCAGCCTGCTCGATGGTCTTGAGCAGCATGCGCGGACGCAGCCGCCGCGGTACGGCGAAGGCGCGCAGCGTGGTCAGCGCGCCTGCGCCCACGAAGCTGAGAAACTCGTAGCCGATGCTCAGGACGGTTACGCTCTCGCGGCCGATTTTCTCCAGTAGGCCGGGGTGTCTGCGGGTGGCTTTCGCTTCTCGCGGGTCGGTCTGCGCGGCGACGAGTTCGAGCATGGCGGCGACGTGTTCGCTGGCGCCGTGCGTGTCAGTCTTCCGGCCGGCGCTTCGGCGGTCGGCGAGCAGGCGCTCAATCAGCCAGGCGCCGGCGGTGTCGAGTCTGGCGACGCCGCTGAGGTCGAGCGTGAGTTCGGCAGCGCTCGGCAGCGCCCGTGGCGATAGGCGGCTCTCGATGTGGTTCAGGCGCGTCGCGATCCAATGACCTCGAAGGCGGATCACGTCGCGTTCTATCTGTAGTTGGGGATCATCCGGGCTCATGGATACGAACTTTGGCGGATTTCCTGCATGGCGGCAATGTCTACGCGCATTGTCAGTGCTTCTCGGCCGCATGGAGAGTCTGATCGACCAGCGCCCGGGCGGCGTTCGACAGCGTACGGGCACGGTGCTGCACAAAACCCAGCGTGCGCCGCAGCGGCAATTCCGCGACCTCTAGGGCGCGTACGCTGTCGTCGAGCATGGTACATGGCAGCGCGCTCCAGCCAAGTCCGATGGATACCATGCTGCGAATGGTTTCCAGGTAGTTTGTTTCCAGTCGTACGGCAGGATGCAGGCCTTGCGCGCCCATGGCCTGTTCGATCACGCGGCGGGTGAAAGTGCCCACGGCGGGCAGGATGGCGGGGAAGTCGGCCAGCGCGTCGACGCTTTGTGCGGGCAGTCCGGCCAGTGGATGATCGGGAGCGACGACGATGGTGAGCGGGTCGTCCCACACCGCAACGGCAAGCAGGGCCGGCGGCGTGCGCTGCGGCAGCGTGACCAGGGCCAGTTCTAGCTCGCCGTGCTCGACCAGGTTGCAGCCCTCCTCGGAGTCCAGAAAGCGCAGGTCCAGATCGACGTCGGGGTAGCGATGCGTGTAGCGGCGCAGCAGGTCGGGCAGTCGGTGCAGGCCGATGTGGTGCGAGGTGCCGATGCTGAGGGTGCCTGCTACGCGTCCGGACAGGTTGGCGAGCAGGCGTCGGCTTTCGTTGAGTTCGAGCAGGATGCGGCGCGCGCTGGGCAGTAGGGCGTGGCCTGCCTCGGTGAGCTGCACGCTGCGGGCGACGCGGTCGAACAGGCGTTCCCCAAGTTCGCTTTCGAGCTGACGGATGCGTTTGCTGACCGCCGGCTGGGTGAGGTGCAGCCGGGTGGCCGCTTCGGAGAAGGAGCCGTGGTCGGCGATGGCGGTGAAGGCCTGCAGGGTGCTGATGTCCATGGGGGAGGCTCATATATTCCTATAGGGAATGTATCACATGAAATATGGCCATTTGAGTTATATATTGACCGGGATTAGTCTCGGCCTACACAGCGAGGAGGCGTGATAGATGACAGGAAAGACGCTTTACGACAAATTGTGGGATGCCCATGTCGTGCGCAGCGAGGCGGACGGCACGGCGCTGCTCTATATCGATCGGCATCTGGTGCACGAGGTGACCAGTCCGCAGGCCTTCGAGGGGCTGCGTCTGGCCGGGCGCGAACCGTGGCGTGTCGACAGCATTCTGGCGGTGCCGGATCACAATGTTCCGACCACCGACCGCGTACGCGGCATCGATGATCCGGTCGCACGTCAGCAGGTGGATACCCTGGACGAAAACTGCCGCGTCTACCACATCACCGAATTCAAGGTGGACGATCCGCGCCAAGGCATCGTGCATGTGATCGGGCCGGAGCAGGGCGCGACTCTCCCGGGCATGACGGTGGTGTGCGGCGATTCGCACACCTCTACGCACGGAGCGTTCGGCGCACTGGCGCACGGCATCGGTACCTCCGAGGTCGAACACGTGCTGGCCACGCAATGCCTGATCCAGAAGAAGTCACGCAACATGCGTGTGCGGGTGGAGGGCGAGACCGGACCCGGCGTCACCGCCAAGGACATCGCGCTGGCCATTATCGGCGAGATCGGCACCGCCGGCGGTACCGGCTGCGCCATCGAATTCGCCGGTTCGGCGGTGAGTGCGCTGTCCATGGAAGGGCGCATGACGCTGTGCAACATGACTATCGAGGCCGGCGCGCGTGCGGGCATGGTGGCCGTGGACCAGACCACCATCGACTATCTTGAGGGTCGTCCCTACGCCCCCAAGGGCGATCAGTGGGACGCAGCGGTGGCGGCTTGGAGCGAGCTGCGTAGCGATGACGACGCCGCGTTCGATCACGAGGTGGTGATCGACGCCACGCAGATCCGCCCGCAGGTCACTTGGGGCACCTCTCCCGAAATGGTCGCGCCGGTCGACGCCAGAGTGCCGGATCCGGCCGCGGAGGCCGACTCCGTGAAGGCCGAGGGTATACGCCGCGCCCTGAGCTACATGGGGCTGGAGGCGGGTGCGCCGATCGAGGAAGTCATGATCGACAAGGTGTTCATCGGCTCCTGCACCAACTCGCGCATCGAGGATCTGCGTGCCGCCGCGGCGGTGGCCAAGGGTCGTAAGGTGGCCGATAACGTCAAGCTGGCGATGGTGGTGCCGGGTTCGGGCCTGATCAAGCGCCAGGCCGAGGAAGAGGGTCTGGACAAGGTCTTCCTCGAGGCCGGTTTCGAATGGCGCGAACCGGGCTGTTCCATGTGCCTGGCGATGAACGCCGATCGGCTGGAGCCGGGCGAGCGCTGCGCCTCGACCTCGAACCGCAATTTCGAGGGCCGGCAGGGGCAGGGCGGGCGTACCCATCTGGTGAGTCCGGCCATGGCCGCGGCGGCTGCGGTCGCCGGGCATTTCGTCGACGTGCGTTCGTTGTAAGGAGTCAGAATCATGCAGGCATTTACCACGCATACGGGCAAGGTGATTCCGCTCGATCGGTCCAACGTCGATACCGACGCGATCATTCCCAAGCAGTATCTGAAGTCGATCAAGCGCACCGGTTTCGGTCCCAATCTGTTCGACAGCTGGCGCTATCTCGATCCGGGCGAGCCCGGCATCGACAACGCCACGCGCCGACTCGACCCGGACTTCGTGCTCAACGCTCCGCGCTACGCGGGCGGCTCGGTGCTGCTGGCACGCAAGAACTTCGGTTGCGGTTCCTCGCGTGAGCATGCCGTATGGGCGCTGGACGACTATGGCATCCGTGCGGTGATCGCGCCGAGCTTCGCGGACATCTTCTACAACAACAGCTTCAAAAGCGGTCTGCTGCCCATCGTGCTGGACGAGGCGGTCGTCGATGAACTGTTCGCCGGAGTTGAGGCGATGCCGGATTATGCGCTGACGATCGATCTGGAAGCACAGACGGTCACGACGCCGGATGGGCAGAGCCACGGTTTCGAAGTCGATCCCTTCCGCAAGCATTGCCTGCTCGAAGGCCTGGACGACATCGGCCTGACGCTGCAGCATGCCGAGGACATCCGTGCTTACGAAGCCAAGCGGCGGCAGCAGGCCCCGTGGCTGTTCGCAACAGGCGGTTGAAATTTACTCATGCGGTACGATAGGGCGTCAAAGTCAGGCTCAGACTGCTCATTTTTTATGTGTAAACTGGGCTGGTTGGCAGGCCTTTCCTTGTGCCTGCCAACTACGCGGCTGGCGCGAAAGTCTTTTCCGGAAAGATTTTTTACCCGATTTGCCTTTCTTTCGCACTCGCCTGAGGGGTTTCAATCGCCTGTTGGTTCGTACCGGTGAGCGTGCCGGCGTGGATTCCTGTCACCATCTCCGCGGCGATTTTTCAGGTCTGGCGCACCGCCCTGCAGGCGCGGCTGCGCGAGTCGCTGTCGCCCAGCGGAGCGGGCTTCGTGCGTTATCTCTACGCGTTGCCGTTGGATCTGGCGATGCTGCTGCTGGCCTGGGTTTGGCTGCGGCCGGAGCTGCCGGCGTTGTCGCCGCAATTCCTGCTGCTATGCGTCATCGCCGGCGTGGCGCAGATCGTCGCGACCGTGTTGCTGATCAGCGCTTTCGGCATGCGCAACTTCGTGGTCGGCACGGCCTATGCCAAGACGGAGGCCGCGCAGCTGGTGGTGATCTCGGTGGTGGTGTTCGGCGTCAGCCTGCCGTCGCTGGCGACGGCAGGGATACTGCTCGCGGTGATCGGTGTGTTGCTGCTGTCCTTTGCCGGGCGGCGCATGAGTCCGGGCGAGCTGTTGCGCGCCTCATTCCAGCCGGCCGCTTTATATGGTCTGGGCGCGGGCCTGTGCTTCGCGGTCACCGCGCTGGCGCTGCGCCAGGCAAGTCTGGCGCTGCCGGCTGCGCTGCCCGCGCTGTTCAAGGCGCTGCTGATGCTGCTGGTGACCAATGTGTTGCAGACGGCGATGCAGGGTGGGTACATGGCCTGGCGCCAGCGCCCGCAACTCGCGGCCTGCCTGCGAGCCTGGCGCCGTGCGGCGCCGGTGGGAGTGCTGTCGGCACTCGGTTCGGTAGCCTGGTTCACCGGCTTCGCATTGACGCATGTCGCGTTGGTGCGCGGCCTGGGGCAGATCGAAATTCTATTCACGTTCCTGGTCGGTCATTTCTATCTGCGCGAACGGGTGCGCATAGGCGAGGTTGCGGCGCTGGTACTGGTGGCGTTCGGCGTGGTCATGATCGCCGCGTCCGAAATGTAACCGCATAAAATGATTTTCTTAACGTTTCGAGGAGTCGAAAGCCATGAGTCGTAAAATTCTGGTATTGCCGGGTGACGGGGTTGGTCCCGAGATCATCGCCGAGGCGGTGAAGGTGATCGACGCGCTGAAGATCGGACACGGGCTGGACGTCGAACTCGACGAGGCGGCCATCGGCGGCGCCGGCTACGACGCCGCGGGCCAGCCGTTGCCGGAGGCGACTCTGGCCAAGGCGCGCGAGGCGGATGCGATCCTGCTCGGCGCGGTCGGCGGTCCGCAGTACGACACGCTGCCGCGCGAGCTGCGCCCCGAGCGTGGTCTGCTGGCGATCCGCAAGGAGCTGGGCCTGTTCGCCAACCTGCGGCCCGCGCTGCTCTACCCCGAGCTGGCCGAGGCCTCGACGCTCAAGCGCGAGGTGGTCGAAGGCCTGGACATCATGATCGTGCGCGAACTGACCGGAGGCATCTATTTTGGCGAGCCGCGCGGCGTGCATACGTGCGAAGACGGTGAGCGCGAAGGCTTCAATACGCTGGTTTACCGCGAGTCCGAGGTCGAACGCATCGCGCGCGCGGCCTTCGAGACGGCGATGAAGCGCGGCAAGCGACTGTGTTCGGTAGACAAGGCCAACGTGCTCGAGGTCTCCGAATTCTGGCGCGAGATCGTGGTCCGCGTGAGCGGGGATTACCCCGAGGTGGAACTGTCGCACATGTATGTCGACAACGCCGCGATGCAGTTGGTGCGCGCGCCGAAGCAGTTCGACGTGATGGTTACCACTAATATGTTCGGCGATATTCTTTCGGATGCGGCCTCAATGCTGACCGGTTCGATCGGCATGCTGCCTTCGGCCTCGCTGAACGCGTCGGGCCAGGGTATGTACGAACCCATCCACGGCTCAGCGCCGGACATTGCCGGGCGCGGTATGGCGAATCCGCTGGCGACCATTCTCTCGGCGTCGATGCTGCTGCGCCACTCGTTGGGCGAAGCCGTGCTGGCCGATCGCATCGATGCGGCGGTGGGCTCGGTGTTGGGGCAGGGTCTGCGCACGGCCGATATCGCACGTGAGGGCGAAGCCGTTGCGAGCACTGCCGAGATGGGAGCGGCAGTGGTTGCAGCGCTTTAGGCCTGACGTACACAGCAGGATTGCGAGAGGAATCAATGATGATGCGAGTTGGATTGGTGGGTTGGCGCGGGATGGTCGGTTCCGTGCTCATGCAGCGCATGCAGGTCGAAGGGGACTTTGCGCTGATTGAACCCCGGTTTTTCAGTACTTCCAACGCCGGTGGCGCGGCTCCGGGCTACGGCGGTTCAGGCGCCCTGGCGGATGCCTACGATCTGGCCCGCCTCGGCGAGATGGATGTGATCGTTACCTGTCAGGGCGGCGACTATACGTCGCGGGTCTATCCGCAACTGCGCGGGGCCGGTTGGGATGGTCACTGGATCGACGCCGCTTCCACGCTGCGTATGAGCGAGGAAGCGGTGATCGTGCTCGACCCGGTCAACCGTGATGCCATCGATGCGCGTCTGGCCGCCGGCGGCCGTACCTGGATCGGCGGTAATTGTACGGTCAGCCTCATGCTTATGGGCCTCGGGGGCTTGTTCCAGGCCGGTCTGGTCGAGTGGATGAGCGTGATGACGTACCAGGCGGCCAGTGGTGCGGGGGCGCAGAACATGCGCGAACTGCTGATGCAGATGGGCGCCCTGCGTGATGCGGTGGCCGGCGAGCTGGCCGATCCGGGAGCGGCCATTCTCGACATCGACGCCAAGGTGAGTGCAGCACTGCGCTCGCCGGAGCTGCCGACCGAATATTTCGGGGTGCCGCTGGCCGGCAGCCTGATTCCGTGGATCGACAAGCGACTCGACAACGGTCAGAGTCGCGAGGAATGGAAGGGACAGGCGGAAACCAACAAGATACTCGGGCGTGAGGCCGATCCTCTGCCGATCGACGGTTTCTGCGTGCGAGTAGGCAGTATGCGCTGCCATTCACAGGCGCTGACCATTAAGCTGACTCAGGATGTGGCGGTGGCCGATATCGAAGCCCTTGTCCGCGAAGCCAACGATTGGGTGCGACTGATACCCAACGAACGCGAAGCCTCCATGCGCAAGTTGAGCCCCGCGGAGGTCAACGGCAGGCTGGAGGTGCCGGTGGGGCGTCTGCGCAAGTTGAACATGGGGCCGCAATACCTGGGCGCATTCACCTGCGGCGACCAGTTGCTGTGGGGGGCCGCCGAGCCTCTGCGCCGGATGCTTCGCATCTTGCTCGAAAGCCGCGGCTGAGCTTTTTCGCGCGGTAGTGTCGGGCCTGTTTGCGGATGGTTTCCGCCGGGCTCCGGCGACCGTGGCTGGGCGGCTGCGGCAGGCGTGCATGGGGGGAGGTGGCTCGTCCTCGGACTTTTTTGTTGCGGATGCAATGTTCGCAATGGTGTTCAAAGCGTCGAGTTTTTGATAAAACACCACTTATAATCTAAAGTTACCGCGGTAATCTCGATCGCGTATCAGGAAAATGGCCTACGTCGGAGCGGCCTGCAACCCACGAGCGCGGGTATAATCGACGATCACAATGATCACTCCGAACAAGCTTATAAAATTGAGGGGATCGGAACGTGCGTAGACTGGCCTTGGGCTTGTCCCTCATGGGGTGCCTCCTGGCGCCCGTTACTTCCCTGGCGCTCGGGCTCGGTTCCATCGAGGTTAGCACCACGCTTAACCAGCCTCTGCAGGCCAATATCAAGTTGGTCGGGACCAGTCCTGGCGAAGTGCAGGGTATGAGCGTTCGGCTTGCCTCCCCGCAACTGTTCCAGCAGGTTGGCATCCCGCGTCCCGATTATCTGGATAAGCTGCAGTTCAAGGTCGTGAGCGGTAGCGGCGGCGAACCCTATATTCAGGTCACCACCCGCGGTGCGGTGAAGCAGCCGTTCCTGGATTTTCTGTTGGAGGTGAACTGGCCCGGCGGGCGATTGCTGCGTGAATACACCGTGCTGCTCAATCCGCCGAATTACATGCAGGGTAAGCCGGAGGCTTCGGTGATCACGCCGGTCGCCGCGCCCGCACCTATGGTCAAACGGGCCCGGGCGACAGCGCCGGCCCGCCCCGCCGCCAGGCAGCAGGCCAAGTCTGCGGCTGCAGCACCGTTGCAAAAAAGCGGTGCCGCCGCCAGCAGCTATCGTGTGAAGAAGGGCGATACTCTGTTTAAGATCGCCAGCCGTATGCGCCCGAACGCTTCGACCAGCATTAATCAGATGATGATCGCGCTGGTCAAGGCCAATCCCGATGCTTTCATCCACCGTAATATCAACGGTTTGAAGCAAGGCTACGTGTTGCGTATGCCGCCAGCCGGCGCCCTGCCCGGCATTAGCCAGAGCCGGGCAGCTGCCGAGGTTCGCAAGCAGAACGGTCTGTGGCGTGAGTATGCTGCCCGAATGGCCGGCAGTACGGTTGCTCAGAGTCAGCTCAAGAACGGTGAGAAGTCCTCGTCGACCACGGCCACGGCCACGGCCACGGCCAAGCCGTCTTCGTCGGCAGCGTCCGGTTCGCGTCTCAAGATCATGGGAACCGAGGCGAGCGCCAGCGGCGACGGCAAGGGCTCGTCGCAGGTCGCCATGGCTGGAGACAATGCGGCCAGCAAGCTGCAGCACCAGCTTTCCCTGGCGGAGGAAGCCACTGCTTCCAATCAGCAGAAGATCTCGGATCTCGAGTCGCGTCTGACGGCGTTGCAGGGCATCGTCGACAAACAGCAGAAGTTGATCGACCTTAAGAATCAGCAGTTGGCCAACCTGCAGCGGAAACTGGCGGCGAACGCGACTGCCGTGACGCCGTCGGCTGTACAGCCTGCGGCGTCCTCGACCCAGGCGTCTGCCGCACAGGCGGCTCCCGCCAAGACCACGGCGATGGCTCCGGCCACGACGGTCGAACAGTCGGCTGCGGCTGTTCCTGCCGCACCGTCGACCATGGCCGCACCCGCGCAAGCCAAGCCCGAACCGGCCCCCGTGGAACAGCAGACGCCCAAGCCGGCTGCTGCGCCGAAACCGGTCGTTTCCGCACCCAAGCCGGCGCCGCGGCCGAGCCTGATCAGCGACCTGCTGGGCAACCCCAGCATGCTTATGGGGGCCGGCGGGGTTGGTTTGCTGTTGCTGACATTGCTGTGGCTGGTCGTGCGCCGCTCCTCCAAACCGCGTGACGCTGTCAAGGAGACGCAGCCGGAAGAACAAGTCGCCGATGAGAACGCGCCGTTTTTCGATGCCGGCGACGCTGCAGAGGAAGAGCCCGAGACCAGCATCCCGGATGAGGTGGAGCAGCCGGCACAGGCCGAGGAAGACGGGTTCGACGAGACGACCGTGGAGGCCGGTGAGGACGACGAATCCGACTCGAATGCAGCCAAGGCGGAGGCTAGCGCAAAGGCGGCCGAAGCGGCGGACGACGTGTTGGCCGAAGCCGACGTGTACATCGCGTATGGACTCTTCCCTCAGGCCGAAGACGTGCTGCAAAAGGCTCTGACCGAGGATTCCAGTCGCAACGATTACCGTGCCAAGCTGCTCGAGTGCCATTTCGGCGCAAAGAACGTTTCCGAATTCGAGTCGGGGGCCAAGGAACTGTATGGCGCCTTGGCGCACCCTGAAGTCGATCCGCTGTGGATTCGCGTGGCTACCTTGGGCAAGGAATTGGTGCCGGACAACCCGTTGTTCACGGGAACCGATACTGGAGGCTTGACGTCCGCCGACGTGATGGCCCCGGAACCGGAAAGCGACGAGCTTGATCTTGGCGACAGCGAGTTCGATCTCGGCGATTTGTCGGATGTCGACGCCGAGAGTGATTTCGATCTGGGAGAAGCCGAGGGCGAAGAGTCGGAATCCGATGAGGCGCTGGATCTCGGCGAACTCGACCTGGGTGAGGATGAGTTCGCGGACGTCGAGGCTCAATCCTCCGAGGAGGACGAGTCAGTGGATCTCGGTGACTTGGATTTGGGCGAGGATGAGGCGGCTGATCTCGACGCATCCGCGGGCGAGGGCGAGGCTGCGGAAGACGCGCCCGCGCCACTCGAGCTTGGCGAAGAATTGGAAGACGTATCTGCTGAGGAGAGCGGTACGCCGACAGAGCTTTCTCCAGAGTTGCCGGGAGAACAGAAACCGTCCGTCGAGGAACAGTTGGATGAGCTGGATTTCGATCTCGACGATCTGGATATCACTTCGGAGGCGCCGGCAGAGGAATCCGTGTCCTCCTCAGACGATACCGGCCTGGATCTGGATATCAGCGATCTGCCCGATATCGGTTCCGGCGACGGGCAGGACGAGGGCGACGATTTCGAGTCCCTCGATCTCGATACCGGGGCTTTCGATCTGGAAGCGGAGACCTCCGGTTTGGAGGATGCGACCGCGTCGGGCGAGACCGATCTCGACACCGATCAGGGCTTGTCGCTGGACGACCTGCCCGAACCCGAGGCCGGTCTTGATGCCGAAATCGCGAGTGCGGAAGCCGATACCATGGGCGACATGATCGGTGACGAGGTCGCCACCAAGCTGGATCTGGCTCGTGCCTATATCGACATGGGTGATAGCGAGGGTGCTCAGAGTGCCCTGGAGGAAGTCATGACCGAGGGCAGCGACGAGCAGAAGAAGCAGGCGGAGGAACTGCTCAAGCAATTGAGTTGATCCGCAAGCGCTGGATGTACGGAGGCCGGGCGGCTGAAAACTGTCCGGCCTCCGTGCGTTTGAGGTATGGACATCTTGGACCTTATCTTGGATCGTTCCCTGCATATCCCGGCTGACCACCAAGCCTCGCGGGAAGTGCCGGGCGCAAACGGGAAAGCATGATGCGTATCGCGTTGGGCGTTGAATATGACGGCGGCGATTTCTGCGGCTGGCAGTTGCAGGACGGTGTGCGCACCGTGCAGGGGTGCGTAGAGCAGGCGCTTGCCAAGGTGGCGAACCATGATCTGCGGGTGATCTGTGCCGGACGTACGGATACCGGTGTGCACGGTTTGGGGCAGGTGATTCACTTCGACAGCGAAGCGTCACGCTCTACGCGTTCGTGGGTGCTGGGCGGGAACGCGAATCTGCCGCGTGACGTCAGCCTGCTGTGGGCGAAGGAGGTGGACGAGGAGTTCCATGCACGCTTCTCGGCGCAATCACGCCGTTATCGTTACGTGATCCTGAATCGCTGGGTGCGTCCTGGTCTTCAGCGCGGCCGCGTCACCTGGGTACACGCTCCGCTTGATGTCGAGGCGATGCGGACGGCGACGCAGTACCTCATAGGCGAGCATGACTTCTCCAGCTATCGTGCCCTGGCCTGTCAGGCCAAGAGTCCCGTCAGACAGATCTATTCGCTGCAGGTCGAGAGCGCCGGCGAATACATTTACCTGGACGTGCATGCGAATGCCTTTTTGCATCATATGGTGCGCAATATCGCAGGGGTGCTGATCACCATCGGCAAGGGAGAGCAGCCACCTGAGTGGGCTCGGGAGGTGCTGGAGCGACGCGATCGTACGCAGGGCGGAATCACAGCACCGTCGGATGGCCTGTATTTCGTACATGTCGAATATGCGGAACATTTCATGCTGCCGGCGCAGATGCGTCTGCCTCAGTTCTGAAGCCCTGTCTGCGGTTTCCGAGGGAAGCTTGAAATCTGCTACCCTTGACCGCTTGTTACATGGATGTCCGCGGCCGCCCGGGCTGTCGGCGGCGTGTTTGATGGTGACGCGATGCGTACGCGGGTGAAGGTTTGCGGTATCACGCGGGAGACGGACGCCGCCGCTGCGGTGGCGGCCGGCGCGGATGCGCTCGGTCTGGTGTTCTATCCCAAGAGTCCGCGCTGCATCGAACCGGCCGCTGCCGCGGCGCTGGTGTCCATGCTGCCGCCTTTCGTGACCACGGTGGGTCTGTTTCTGGATGCCGAAGCCGAGCAGGTGCGCGAGATCATGCGGCAGGTACGTCTTGACGTGCTGCAGTTTCATGGGCTCGAGACGGCCGAGTCCTGCCGCAGCTTCGGGCGTCCCTACATGAAGGCCATCGGTGCCGGCGAAGGGGCTGATCTGCGGATTCTGGCAAAGACTTATGCCGATGCCTGTGCGCTGCTGCTCGACAGCCATGCGCATGGCCAGGCAGGCGGTACGGGCCGTGTGTTCGACTGGAAACGAATTCCGGCCGATCTTGGCCGTCCTGTGGTGTTGGCGGGCGGCTTGAAGCCGGATAACGTCGCCGAGGCGGTGCGCGTGGTCCGGCCGTACGCGGTGGATGTAAGCAGCGGCGTCGAGGCGACGCCGGGAATCAAGGATGCGGGCTTGATCGAAGCCTTCATGAACGAGGTGAGACGTGGCGACAGCGAATGAGTCTTTGCCCGGGGTGACCGACTGGGATCAGTATCCCGATTCAAGCGGTCATTTCGGACCGTACGGCGGATGTTTCGTGGCCGAGACCCTGATGGATGCCATCGATGCATTGCGCGATACCTATGCGGCATTGCGTGCGGATCCGGCCTTCTGGGCGGAATTCGACGAGGACCTGGCCCACTACGTGGGGCGTCCGAGCCCGCTGTATCACGCCGAGCGGCTGAGCCGTGAACTCGGTGGCGCGCAGATCCACCTCAAGCGCGAAGACCTCAATCACACCGGTGCGCACAAGATCAACAACACGATCGGCCAGGCTCTGCTCGCCAAACGCATGGGTAAGACGCGGATCATCGCGGAAACCGGCGCAGGCCAGCACGGCGTGGCTTCCGCCACCGTGGCCGCGCGGCTGGGGCTGGAGTGCGTGGTCTACATGGGGGCCGAGGATATCGAACGCCAGGCCCCCAACGTGTATCGCATGAAGCTGCTGGGTGCGGAGGTGGTGCCGGTCACTAGTGGCTCGCGCACGCTCAAGGACGCGCTCAACGAGGCGATGCGCGACTGGGTCACACGTGTCGACGACACGTTCTACATCATCGGTACGGTCGCGGGGCCGCATCCCTATCCGCAGATGGTGCGCGATTTCCAGGCGGTGATCGGTCGTGAGGCGCGGGCGCAGTCGCTGACGCAGATCGGTCGGCTGCCGGACGCCCTGGTCGCCTGCGTGGGCGGAGGCTCTAATGCTATCGGCCTGTTCCATCCCTTCCTCGGCGATGCCGGCGTGCGCATGATTGGCGTGGAAGCCGGTGGTTACGGAGTCGCCAGCGGCCATCACGCCGCGCCGTTGACAGCCGGCCGTCCCGGTGTGCTGCATGGCAACCGCACCTATCTGATGGAGGACGAGGACGGTCAAATCATGGCGACGCATTCGGTTTCGGCTGGGCTCGATTACCCCGGTGTCGGACCTGAACACGCGTGGCTAAAGGATATGGGGCGGGCGGAGTACGTCACTGTCGACGATGAAGAGGCCTTGGCTGCGTTCCACGTACTGACGCGCACCGAGGGCATCATTCCCGCGCTGGAGTCGAGCCACGCGATGGCGTATGCCGCCAAGCTCGCTCCGCAACTGAGCGTCGACCAGCATGTCGTGGTCAATCTGTCCGGGCGCGGCGATAAGGATATCAACACTATCGCGCGCCTGGAGGGCATTGAACTGTGAGCCGCATCGCGCAATGTTTCGAGGCCCTGCGCGCGCAGGGGCGTTCGGCCCTCGTGCCCTATGTCACCGCGGGCGATCCCGAACCCGGCGTGACGGTCGGGTTGATGCATGCCTTGGTCGAGGGCGGCGCCGATCTGCTCGAGCTGGGGGTGCCGTTTTCCGATCCCATGGCCGACGGCCCAGTGATCCAGGCGGCATGCGAGCGCGCGCTGCTGCATCATGTCGGCATGCGGCGGGTGCTGCAAATGGTGCGGGAGTTCCGTGATCGCGACAAGCACACGCCGGTCGTGTTGATGGGCTATCTCAATCCGGTCGAGGCGATGGGCTATGCAGCTTTCGCCGCGGCAGCGCGCGAGGCCGGCGTCGATGGCGTGCTGATCGTCGACCTGCCGCCGGAAGAGGGTGGCGAGCTGTTGCGGCTGTTGGACGAGGAAGCGCTCGATCCGATCTTCCTGCTGTCTCCGACTAGCACCGCGCGGCGCATCGAAAGCGTCTGCCAGCGCGCTCGGGGTTATGTGTACTACGTGTCCCTCAAGGGCGTTACCGGCGCGAACACGTTGGATGTGGGGCAGGTGGCCGAACGCCTCGATGCCATCCGCGCGCACTGCAGGCTGCCGGTCGGTGTAGGCTTCGGAATCAAGGATGCGGCGACGGCGGCGCAGGTTGCCCGAGTGGCCGATGCGGTGATCGTCGGCAGTGCGGTGGTGCGACTGGTCGAGCAGCATGCGGATGCTCCGCAAACGATCGCCTCCGAACTGAGAGCGCTGATGGAATCGATGCGCGATGCCATGGATGCGGCGACGTGCGGCAACGAAACGATGACTGGGGATATTCCTGATGAGTTGGTATGAGAAGCTGTTGCCGTCGCGCATTCGCACAGAAGGTCGTGCCAAGCGCGGCGTGCCCGAGGGGCTTTGGGACAAATGCCCGTCGTGCGACGGCGTGCTGTACAAGCCGGAAGTCGAGCGCAACAGCGACGTGTGTCTCAAGTGCGGATATCACCTGCGTATCAACGCCCGGCGGCGCCTGGAGACCTTTCTCGACGAGGGCGGGCAGACTGAGATCGGTGCGGAGCTGGTGCCGGTCGATGCGCTGCGCTTTCGCGACAGCAAGAAATACAAGGATCGCATTACTGCGGCACAGCGCCAGACCGGCGAGAAGGATGCGCTGGTGGTGATGCGGGGTAGCCTCAAGGGGCTGCCGGTGGTGGTTGCCGCCTTCAACTTCGAATTCATGGGCGGCTCGATGGGCTCGGTGGTCGGTGAACGCTTCGTGCGCGGCGTCGATGCTGCGTTGGCTGATGGCGTGCCGCTGATATGTTTCTCCGCCAGCGGCGGTGCGCGCATGCAGGAGGCGCTGTTTTCGCTGATGCAGATGGCCAAGACCAGCGCCGCTCTCGCGCGGCTGTCCGAAGCCGGTATACCGTTCATTTCGGTGTTGACCGATCCGACCATGGGCGGCGTCTCGGCGAGTCTTGCCATGTTGGGCGACATCAATGTCGCCGAACCTGGGGCGCTGATCGGATTCGCCGGCCCGCGCGTGATCCAGCAGACCGTACGCGAAACCCTGCCCGAAGGATTTCAGCGCAGCGAGTTCCTGCTCGAACACGGGGCCATCGATCTGATCGTCGACCGGCGTGAAATGCGTGATCGGCTCGCCAATCTGCTGGGTATGCTGCAGCGACGGCCGGCGGCGCAGGAATCGGCCTGAGCATGGCCCGATTCGCCACGCTCGACGCGTGGCTGGAGTGGCAACAGACGCTATCGCCCAAGGAGATCGTGCTCGGTCTCGAGCGCGTGCGGACTGTGGGCGAGCGTCTGGGCCTGCTGCGGCCGCAATGTCCGGTGATAACCGTCGCCGGTACCAACGGCAAGGGCTCGGTGGTGGCGCTGCTCGAGGCGATGCTGGGCGCGGAAGGCTATCGCGTCGGCGCCTATACCTCGCCACATCTGTTGCGCTACAACGAGCGGGTGCGCATCGCGGGAGCCGAGGTCGGCGACGCCGTTCTGTGTGAGGCCTTCGCCCGTATCGACGCGGCGCGCGACGAAATTCCCCTGACCTATTTCGAATTCGGCACCTTGGCTGCGTTGTACGCGTTCGCGGACGCGGACGTCGAGGTCATGCTGCTCGAAGTCGGTCTGGGCGGCCGCCTGGACGCGGTCAACGTCATCGATCCGGATGTCGCCGTGGTGACCTCGATAGATCTGGATCATGCCGATTGGCTGGGAGACGATCGCGAGGTGATCGGCCGGGAAAAGGCGGGCATCATGCGCGCGGCGCGGCCGGTGATCTGCGGAGACCGTCAGCCGCCGGCGTCAGTGCTCGACCATGCGTATTCGCTCGGCGCGGACTTGCATCTGCTCGGGCGTGATTTCGATGCGGAGCGCCGAGGGGCTGGCATGCGCTGGAGCGGTGGCGGGTGCGTTCGGGATTTGCCCTCGCCGGCCCTGTACGGTCGTTTCCAGATCGACAATGCGGCAACGGCTCTGGCAGCGTTGAACGTCCTGACTAACCGATTGCCGGTCAGTGAAAAAGCCCGTACGGAGGGTTTGCGTACGGTGCGCGTGGCCGGCCGTTTTCAGCGCTTGCCGGGTACGCCGCCGGTGTACTGCGACGTGGCGCACAATCCCCAGGCGGCGCGGGCCTTGGCCTCCATCCTGCGGGATGTAGCGGTGCCGGGGAGTACGCTGGCGGTGTTCTCGGCTTTGTGCGACAAGGATATCGAAGCGATTGCTGCTGAACTCGATACGGTGGTGGCACACTGGTTCGTCGCCGGGCTGGATACACCGCGCGGCCTCGATGCGCAAGCGCTCGCCGCGCGCATGACGTCCTGCCAGACGCCGCTGACGCTCCACGCCGATGTCGCCGCCGCGCTGTCCGCTGCTCGTGCCGCGGCGAGTGAGGATGATCGCATCGTGGTATGTGGATCGTTTCTGACCGTGGCGGCGGCCCTCGCTGCCAGCCTATAATCCCCTCTGTTTCGCCACGTGTGACGCTTAGCGATGGAAAAACGTCTGCAACAACGCCTGATCGGTGCGGCAGTGATCATCGCACTGGCCGTGATCTTTCTGCCCATGCTGCTCAACGGCGGCGGCAGCAACAAGCGGGTCTCGATGAAGATGCAGATCCCGCCCGAACCCAGCTACAGCTTCAATGGCGCGGCACAGCCGCCGGCAGCGTCGAGCACAGCGCCGGTGCAGCCGATCAGCGTGATGCCGGCGCCGAGTACTGCTGCTTCCCAGCAGTCCGCGCAAGCGGCGCCGCAACAGGCTCCCGTTGTTCCCGAGCAGCAGGCAGCGCCGGCCCCGCAACCCGCGCCCAAGGCCGTCGAGCCAAAAGTTGTGGAGCCCAAGGTGACGGCTCCCTCCAAGCCGGTCCAGCAAAAGCCCGCGCCCGCAAAGCCGGCACCGCGACAGCCTACACCTGCGCAGAACGAGGCCGCGACCGGCGGCAAGCCGGTGACGCCGGCCTGGGTGGTGCAGGTGGTGAGCCTATCCAAGGAGTCCGACGCGCTGAATTTGCGCAATCGGCTGCGCAAGCAGGGATTTTCGGCCTATGTCGACCGTTTCGACGACAAGGGCAAGGTCTATTACCGGGTACGTATCGGGCCCAAGTTGACCCGCGCCGGAGCCGAGAAGCAGCAGGCGAAGATTCTGAAGGCGACCAAACTCAAGGGTATCGTGGTGCCGTATAAATGAACTGGGTGGACTTCCTGATCGCCGGTATCTTTCTGGTGTCGATCATCGTCAGCCTGTTCCGCGGTTTCGTGCGCGAATCCATATCGCTCGCGACTTGGCTGCTCGCCTTCTGGATCGGCCTGGCCTTCGCCGAGCGTTTGGCAGTATTCCTGCCGGCCGGAGTACAGGCGCCGTATCTACGCGTAGCGGTCGCTTTTGGCGTGTTGTTCATCATCACGCTGATTCTGGGGGCGCTGTTCAACAATCTCGTCGCCAGTTTGATCAAGCGGACCGGCCTATCGGGAACCGATCGTGCTCTGGGCGGGCTGTTCGGGATACTCCGTGGCGCGGTCGCGGTGGTTGTTCTGGTGTTGTTCGCGGGCATGACGGCGCTCCCGCAGGAGTCCTGGTGGCACCATTCCTACTTCGTCCCCTATTTCCAGACGCTAGCCGTGTGGGTGCGCGATTTCCTGCCCGCACACCTGGCGCAGCAGATCACCTTCGCCTGACGGCGTATCATTGTTTTTCAACGTTTGAGGAAAGTGCCTGAATGTGCGGCATCATCGGCATTGTCGGACGCAGCCCCGTCAACCAAGCTCTGTATGACGGACTGACCGTTCTCCAGCACCGGGGCCAGGACGCCGCCGGCATCGTCACCTACGATCAGGGCAAGCTCTATCTGCGCAAGGGGAACGGACTTGTGCGCGACGTGTTCCGCGCGCGCCATATGCAGGAACTGGTCGGTAACGTTGGCATTGGGCACGTGCGCTATCCGACCGCGGGGTCTTCGTCTTCGGCCGAGGCGCAGCCGTTCTACGTCAATTCGCCGTTCGGCATCACGCTTGGACACAACGGCAACCTGATAAACACCAAGGCGCTGCAGCAGGAACTGTTCCTGCAGGATCGGCGCCACATCAACACTGAGTCGGATTCCGAGGTGTTGCTGAATGTGTTCGCGCAGGAGTTGCTGCGTCAGGATCCGTTGAAGCTCGAACCCGAAAATATCTTCAACGGCGTCGGTGCCGTACACCGCCGCTGCCGCGGCGCCTATGCCGTGGTGGCGATGATCAACGGCTATGGCATCGTGGCCTTTCGCGACCCGTACGGCATCCGGCCGGTGGTTTACGGCATGCGCGAAACCTCGGAAGGGCCGGAATATATGGTCGCCTCCGAGAGCGTGGCGCTGGTCGCGCTAGGCTTCAAGTTGATCCGTGACCTGGCGCCGGGCGAGGCGATCTATATCGACCTGGACGGCAATGTGCACACCCGCCAGTGCGCCGATAATCCGACGTATTCCCCGTGTATTTTCGAGCATGTGTATTTCGCCCGTCCCGACTCCATTCTGGACGACGTCTTCGTGCACAAGGCACGTATGCGCATGGGCGAATATCTCGGGCAGAAAATCCAGCGCGAGTGGCCGGACCACGACATCGACGTTGTCATCCCGATTCCGGAAACCAGCCGCACTTCGGCTCTGGAACTGGCCATGCAACTCGGCGTGAAGTACCGAGAGGGCTTCATCAAGAACCGTTACATCGCGCGTACCTTCATCATGCCGGGTCAGACCCAGCGCAAGAAGTCGGTGCGTCAGAAGCTCAATCCGATCGAGATGGAGTTCAACGGCAAGAACGTGCTGCTGGTGGACGATTCCATCGTGCGCGGCACGACCTCGCGCGAGATCGTGATGATGGCCCGCGATGCGGGGGCGCGTAAGGTGTATTTCGCCTCGGCCTCGCCACCAGTGCGCTATCCGAACATCTACGGTATCGATATGCCAGCCGCGCACGAACTCATTGCCCATGGCCGCACGGTCGACGAGATCGCTCAGGCGATCTTTGCGGACAAGCTGTTCTATCAGGATCTCGACGACCTGATCCTGGCGGTGCGCAAGGGTAATCCCAAGCTCGAGCAGTTCGATACGTCGGTGTTCGACGGCAGTTACGTGACCGGCGTCGATCCCGACTATCTGACCGCGCTGGAGCGGGCCCGCGCCGAGGGTCAGCGAGGCATGCGCGTTTCGCGGCAGGCGCACATCGGCCTGCACAACTCGGTCTGAAATCCGGAGGATCGCCCGGCCAGAGGGAGTGCAGAATGCCGATGAGCGGGTTTGAGGCGGGCGAGCGTGAGTTGCACACCCTGGCCGAAGAGCTGAGACGACGCTATCCGGAAATCGCCACCGACTGCGTTGCGGTTGTCGATGTCGGTCGCCAATGCCTGCACTTGATCAAAGGCGGGAAACTGCTCAGGCACTATCGGGTGTCGACGGCTGCGCGTGGTGTCGGACAACGCGAGGGCAGTTTTCAGACCCCCCTCGGCGTGTTCCGTGTGGCCGGGAAGTTCGGTGCCGAGGCGCCTGCCGGGATGGTATTCAAAGGGCGTCGCGCCACCGGCGAAATCGCGGAAATTCTGAGCGATCCGCATGATCCTGCGGAAAACGATCTGGTGACCACGCGCATTCTGTGGTTGGATGGGCTGCAGCCCGGCTACAACCGGGGCGGCGACGTCGACACGTATGCGCGCTACATCTACATCCACGGCACACCCGAGGAGGGGCGGATCGGTATGCCGGTATCGCACGGTTGCGTGCGCATGCGCAACGACGAGGTTGTCGATCTGTTCGAACGCCTGCCGCAGGGCAGTCTGGTCTGCATCCTGCCCGGAGACGCACCGTTGAGCGAAATTCCCGGGCCGCGTGCGGAGGCGGTTAATAAACAGTAATGGCGGTACGGTGCGGGGCGCTATAGGGTTGCCGCGTTATCCATCGGAGATACCGCATGTTGCGAAAACGATTTCTCGGCTCCCTGTTCCCCGCCCTGTTGCTCCTACCCTTTGCCTGCCAGGCTCAGGCCGGCGTCCGCGTCAGCGCAGACGGACAGCTGCCCTTGCCCATGATCGGCGTGGCGGCTTGCCTGTCGCCCGCAGGGGATCTGGAAACGGTGGGCGGCTTTACCGGGCGGCGTTCTCTGACCGAGATCTACGAGCGCAGCAATGGGCGCTGGAGCGCGGTGGCGCAGTTGCCGAGGCCGACGCATGATGCGGCGGCGGGTTATCTGAACGGTTCATTGTTCATCTTCGGCGGTGGACAGGCGTATTCCACGCGGGCTCTGCTGCGAGTGCAGGGGTCGCATGCTGTACATGTTGCCTATCTTGGGCACCCGCTGTCGGATGCCGTGACGCGTCCCTACCGTCTGCATGGCGTGGACGGGCTGATCATGGTCGGTGGACACGGCGGACCGGATGTGCGCAAGGTGTACTTCATCCGCAGCATGAACGGCGGCCATACCCGCTGGCGTACGTTGTTCAGCCTGCCGGTCGGCGTGCGCTACACCGCGGTAGCCGTGGAGGGAAGCACCGTGTTCGTTGCTGGTGGACTGTCGGCGCGCGGGCGAGTGGATTCGGCGTGGAGCTGGCAGCCCGGCGAGGCTGCGCCGCAACGGCTTCCGTCGTTGCCTAGACCGCTGGAAAAGGCCGCTGCCTTCGCCTGGGAAGGTACCGTCTATGTGGTCGGAGGCCTCGGCAATGGCGGGCGCATCAGCGCCGATATCCTGGCCTACCACGCCGGGCAGCGCGGCTGGCGCCGGGTCGGCCGCCTGCCGGGCCCGCTGGCCGACATGGGCTACGTGCAGCAAGGGCGAAACGGGTATTTGCTGGGCGGGATGAGCGGCCCGAGTTCGCACAGCGCCGGGCGCCGAGTCTGGCACTTGCGCTTGCAGTAGCAAGAGACGAGGCGGGCCCGTGTGCCGGGCTCGCCGCATGACGGTCTGCGGATCAGCCTCCGGTGTGCCGGAAGCGCGTACCGGGGGGGACCATGTCCATGCCGTCGGGGACGTTGAGATAGCCGTTGCTCGTGCCCTTGACGCCCTTGTGGCCGTATTGCCACACGATCTTCTTGGTACGCGGATCGATCACCACCACGCGGTTGTCCCAATCGTCACACACCAGCAGATTCCCGTTCGACAGGGGCAGCGCGATCGAGGGATGGTCGAGCGCGCCGTGGCCGTAGGTCTTGCGGTAGTGCCACAGCAGTTTGCCTTGCGGTGAGTAGATGTCGACGACGCCGGGGTTGGTGTAGCCGACCACCAGGATGTTGCCGTCGGGCATCTGGTTGGCGTCGGACGGGTAGATGGTCCGGCTGCGGAAGGACCAGAGCACTTTGCCGGTTGGGCTGAGCTTGTCGATGTATCCCGGATGTCCGTAGCCCCAGTCGATTTCGGTCACGATGAAGTTGCCTCCCGGTGTGGGAAGCGCGCCGTTCGGTGCGTTGAGCTTTGTCGGCGGAGCGTGATAGCGGACCTTGGTCGTGCCGAACTGACGCACGATCCGCTTGGTCTTGGGGTTGATGATGAGCACGCGGTCATTGCCGATGTCGGCGACCACGATGTTGCCGTCCGGCAGCTGGTAGGCGTCGTCGGGCGTGTCCAGATAGCCGGGGCGCGATCCCGTTTTGCCTTTTTGACCATACATCCAGACGAAGCGTTTCTGCGCGATGCTGATGATGCCGATGGTCTGGTCGTCTTCGTTATTGACGATGATGTGCTTGTGGTCGGGGGTGAAGAAACCGTCGTCGGCACCGTGCGAGTGGACGCCCTTGGGGCCGCCGACGCGGATCGGCATGGACCAGATGATGCGTTTGTCCGGTGTGACCACCAGCAAACGATCGTTGCCGCGATCCGCAATCAGCAGGTTTCCGGGCAGGGGGTGGCTAGTGGTGCCGCCCGGTTGATAGATTTGCGCGGCACGCGCCTGATACGAAACGAGTAGGGCGCCGGCAGCGAGCAGGGTGCCGAACAGCTGCGCGCGGTGTTGTCTCAAGTGACGGAGCATCCAATATATCCTGAGGCTTTGGGTTGGCTGATCCGATGCATGGTAATGCGGCACCCGGTAGCCGAAGATTACCAAGCGGTTAGGCCTGCGTACGGTTTGACGACGATCGCCTGCAGGCCTACGATAGGCAGCCAGCGCCGATTTGAGTCTCTCAGCTTGCGGGCGCTTAACAAATACGGCTAAAGCGAGTGTTCGACCCGCCTCTGCCGATGTTTGTCTGGCCAGGGTTCGTGTCCCGCAGCTGTGTTCCGCAAGCCGGCGCTCCTAACACATGCCACAGGAGGGCAGGACATGGAAACCGACTTTTCCGCAGAATTCGAGACACTCGCCGTGCGTGCCGGCCAGGTGCGCGGATACGAGCACGAGCACTCCGAAGCGATCTACACGACCTCGAGTTTCGCCTTTGCCAGCGCGGCGGAGGCCGCTGCGCGCTTTTCCGGGGTGGAGCCGGGCAACATCTATTCGCGCTTCACCAATCCCACCGTGCGCACGTTCCAGGACAGGCTCGCCGCGCTGGAAGGCGGGGAGGCCTGCGTGGCGACTTCCTCCGGCATGGCCGCCATCCTGTCCGCCTGCATGGCGCTGCTTAAACACGGCGATCATGTGGTGTGTTCGCGCAGCGTGTTCGGTTCCACGGTGAGTCTGTTCGACCGCTATCTAAAGCGTTTCGGCATCGAGGTCGATTTCGTTTCGCAGGTCGATATTGAAGCCTGGCAGGCCGCCATCAAGCCCAATACCCGCCTGCTGTTTCTGGAGACGCCTTCCAATCCGCTGACGGAGCTGGCTGATGTTGCCGCCTTGGCCGAGCTGGCGCATACGCATGACGCTCTGTTGGCGGTGGACAACTGCTTCTGTACGCCGGCGCTGCAGCGTCCGCTGGCGCTGGGCGCCGATCTGGTGATTCATTCCGCGACCAAGTATCTGGACGGCCAGGGACGCTGCATCGGCGGCGCGGTGGTCGGCGATGCGGAACGGGTCGGCAAGGACGTGTTCGGTTTCCTGCGTACCGCCGGGCCGACCATGAGTCCGTTCAACGCCTGGGTTTTTCTCAAGGGGCTGGAGACCCTGCGCCTGCGCATGCGAGCCCATTGCGACAACGCCCAGCGTGTGGCCGAATGGCTGGAGGCGCAGCCGCAGGTCGAGCGGGTCCACTATCCCGGCCTCGAGGCTCACCCGCAGCACGAGCTGGCGCGCCGGCAGCAGGACGGGTTCGGCGGCGTGGTGTCGTTCGAGGTTCGCGGCGGGCAGGAGGCGGCCTGGCGTGTTGTCGACGCCACACGGATGATTTCCATCACCGCCAATCTGGGCGATGCCAAGACCACGATTACGCATCCGGCGACGACCACGCATGGCCGCATCAGCGCCGAGCAGCGTGCCGAAGCCGGTATTCGAGACGGGCTGCTGCGCGTTTCCGTGGGGCTGGAAGCGGCCAACGATATCATCGCGGATCTCGCTCATGGTCTCGGATAATGCCGGCGCCCGCCGTGAACTGCTGAGACTGTTCCGGGCGGCACTGGGCAGGGTCGAAGGCGCTGCGGCGGTGCGCGGGTGGCTCGAGTCCAATCCTCTGGAGCCGGGCGATTGGCATGTCGTCGCCATCGGCAAGGCTGCCGCGGCGATGGCGCGGGGCGCCGAGGATGTGCTGGGCGAGCGTCTGCATGCCGGACTGATCGTCACCAAGGAAGGGCATTCTGAGCGGGAGCTGCACGATGCCGGACGCTGGACGGTATGTATGGCCGAGCATCCGGTACCGGGTCCCGGGAGTCTGGCCGCCGGGCAGGCACTGCTGGCGTTCGTCGACGCTGTGCCGGAGTCGGGGCGCATCCTGTTCCTGCTTTCGGGCGGCGCCTCGAGTCTGGTGGAGGTGTTGCCGCAAGGCCTCGAACTGCAGGATCTGCGCCGGGCCAGCGCCTGGCTGTTGGGCAGCGGATTGGATATCGCCGACGTCAACCGCGTGCGTCAGCGCCTGTCTCTGATCAAGGGAGGGCGGCTGCGGTCGCGTCTGGGCGGGCGTAAGGCCTGTGTACTGGCCATCTCCGACGTGGCGGGCGACGACGAGCGGGCGATCGGCTCGGGTCTCCTGGCCGAAGCGCTGCCGGGCGACTTGCCGGAGTTGCCCGGCTGGCTGGCCGAGTGGACTGAACGCGCTGCAGCACAGGGGGAATACCAGGTGCCCGTGCCGCATCATATCATCGCCAGTCTCGACGACGCATTGCAGGCGATGGCCGAGGCGGCGCCTGTCGACGTTGAAGTGCGCCTGCAGGGGGCCTGCCTCTACGGCGATGCGGCCTTGACCGGCAGCGAACTCGCTCGGACGTTGCGTGATGCGCCGCCAGCGCTGTGGCTCTGGGGCGGCGAGACCACCATTCGCCTGCCGGACGAACCCGGACGCGGCGGCCGCAATCAGCATCTCGCGCTGGCTGCGGCGATGGAGTTGGACGGCGTGGCGGGCGTGTGTCTGCTGGCCGCGGGTACCGATGGCACCGATGGCCCTACCGAGGATGCAGGTGCCATCGTCGACGGTGGTACGTTGCCTCGTGGCCGCGCTGAGGGTCTGGATGCCGCTGCGGCGTTGGCGGCCGCAGACTCGGGCAGCTTGCTGGAGGCGAGCGGGGATCTGTTGTCGACGGGGCCGACGGGAACCAACGTGACCGATCTGGTGATTGGCCTGAAGTGGCAGGAGACTTGAGCGTTGAAAACGTGTGTACGTCGAGCGGCTGTTCCGATGAGGTGGGTAATCGCCGCCTCACTGGCGCTGGCGTGTCTGTCGGCTCCGGTACTTGCGGCTGAACAAGTACAAGCCACCATTCTTCACTTTCAGATCAAGCCCGTGGGGCAGGCGGCCTATTCCGAACGTGTGCTGGTGACGCCGGATTTTCTGCGTTTCGACGGTGGTGATATGGGCGGTGTGTACGTCCTGTTCAACAGGCGTACGCAGACCATCTACAGCGTCAGTCCGCAGGACAAGGATGTGCTGACCATCCGGCGCCGGCCGGTGAAGGTCAAACCGCACAAGCCGCTCGAGCTTCGGCAGACGTCGCAACCGTACAAGGACGCTCCCAGTATTGACGGCAAGAGGCCGCAGCACCACACCTTTTTCGCCGGCGGCAAGCGCTGCTACGAAGTGGTGGCGGTGCCCGGCCTGCTGGAAGACGTGCGGCGGGCCCTGGCCGCGTTTCGCACCACACTGGCGGGTCAGCAGGCGCTGGATTACGGCCGCACGCCGGCGCCGCCGCAGTCCGCCTGCGAGCAGGCGCGGCTGATTTTCGCGCCGACCCGGTATCTGTCGCACGGATTTCCGATACAGGGCTGGGGGCCGCAGGGAAAGGCGAGGCGGCTGCTGGATTTCAAGCTGAAACAGCCGGTCGCGGCCGCGCTGTTTCAACTGCCGACCGACTATAGATACTATGCGGTCGGCACGCAGGGCATGCACGACATACCGGCTCCGGGGTCTTGAGCGCCGAGGGAACTGCAGGATGCCGCGGCTGTCTCAGTGACACATTCGTCAAGGAGATGGCACGATGGACTATGTACAGGCGGAACAGCAGATCATACAGATTCAGCAGCAATCGCAGGACGTGAAGAACAAACTGCAGCAGTTCGCGCAGAAGCTGGCGAGCGGCATGCCCGATCAGAATTCGGCGCGTGAGTTGGCGATGGATCTGCGCGAGATCGCGTTGGGCATTCAGCAGCACGAACAGCAGACGGCGTTCGTGCTGCAGCAGATGGGGCAGCACATCCAGCAATTGGAGCAAGCGGTGGATGCGCATCCGCCGGCGGCACAGTACGCGCAGACGCGTGGCTGGGGCGCCGGCGGCGGCTTTCTCGGCAGTCTTACCACCGGTTTGGGGCTGGGCGCGGGCATCGGTGTCGGCGAGGACCTCGCCACCGATCTGTTCAATTTGTTCTGAGTTCTTCCAGCGTATAGCCTTCGGCGGTAACGCTTAGCACGCTGCCCTGGGTGTACCAGTCGCCGAGTACGATGCGTCGGGCCGCCCCGCCGTCCACTTCCAGCGCATGGACGGCGGGGCGATGGGTGTGGCCGTGGATGATGCGCCGCACGCCGTGCTTGCGGAAGGCAGCATCGACTTCCCCGGCGTTCACGTCCATGATTGCCATTGCCTTGCCGCGGGTCGCCTCGCGGCTCTTGCGGCGCAGCGCCTCGGCCTGTGCCCGACGCTGCTCCACCGGCAGGGCCAGAAAGCCGGCCTGCCAAGCGGGGTCGCGCAGCTGCTTGCGCAGGGCCTGATAGGCAACGTCGTCGGTGCACAGGCTGTCGCCATGCATCAGCAGGGTGGGCACGCCGTAGAGTTCGACGCGCGTGGGATCCTCCAGCAGGCGGCAACCGGCACGCTCGGCAAAGCCCGAACCGATCAGGAAGTCCCGGTTGCCGGCCATGAACGACAGCGGTACGCCGGCATCGCTAACTCGGCGCAGTGCTTCGATCGCCGGTAGCAGGCCGTCGCGGATGTCGTCGTCGCCGATCCAGTACTCGAATAGGTCGCCGAGGATGTACAGCGCGTCGGCGTCCACTGCGCGTTCGTCCAGAAAGCGCACCAGGAGGTCGATGACCTCCGGGCGCTCCAGATCGAGATGCAGGTCGGAGATGAAGAGCGTTTCAGGCACTGCGCTGCTTGGCGCTGGTGATGTGCACGGGCTCGACGGGGACGTCCTGATGTCCGGCGCGGTTGCCGGTCTGCACGCCCTCGATGTTGCGCACCACGTCCATGCCCTCGATGACGCGGCCGAACACGCAATAACCCCAGCCGGACTGCGTCTTGGACTGGAAGTTGAGGAAGTCGTTGTCCTTGACGTTGATGAAGAATTGCGAGGTCGCGGAATCGGGCACCGCGGTGCGCGCCATGGCAATGGCACCGGTTTCGTTCTTGAGTCCGTTGTCCGCCTCGTTGCGGATCGGCGCGTTGCCGGCCTTGTGCTGCATGTCCTCGGTGAGGCCGCCGCCCTGGACCATGAAGCCGCGGATGACGCGGTGGAAGATCGTGTCGTCGAAGAATCCCGCGTCGACGTAGGCGAGGAAGTTCTCCACCGTCACCGGTGCTTTTTCGGGATAGAGTTCGAGCACGATGGTGCCCTGGCTGGTGGACAGCTCGACGATGGGGTTGGCGTTGTCGCTCATGTGGTTGCCTTTCTGCGTATGGAATCGGATGGATACAAGGCCCGTCATGATACGGGCTGCGCTGCGCACGGGGAAGGTGACGGTTTGTTTGATCGGGGCTTTCGGCTACCATCCGCGCCATGTCTGAAACACCGCTAAAGACCCGTTTTGCTCCCAGTCCGACGGGCAATCTCCATCTGGGAAATCTGCGCACCGCACTGTTCTCGGCCCTGCATGCCCGGGGTAGGGGGGGAAGTTTCCTGCTGCGCATCGAAGATACCGATGCCGAGCGCTCGCGCGCCGAGTTCAGCGCGATGCTGCAGGACGATCTGCGCTGGCTAGGCCTCGAGTGGCAGGAAGGGCCGGGCGTCGGCGGCGCTGCCGGTCCTTACTTCCAGTCCGAACGCAGCACGATCTACGCCGATTACTATGCGCAGCTGCTCGAGAGGGATTTCGCCTACCCCTGCTTCTGCTCCCAGGAGCAGCTCGCTGCCGCACGCGCCAGCCAGCGCGCAGCGGGGCGGCCGCCGCGCTACCCCGGTACCTGCGCGCATCTGAGCCATGAGGAGGCGCGGGCGCGGCGGGAGGCCGGAGAGCCGCATACGCTGCGTTTCCGTGTGCCACAGGGCGAATCGATCGGGTTCGAGGATCTCGTGCGGGGGCCGCAGGTATTTCGCAGCGACGATATCGGCGATTTCGTCATTCGCCGCACCGACGGCACACCGGCGTTCTTCTTCTGCAACGCAGTCGACGATGCGCTGATGGGGGTGACGCACGTCTGGCGCGGCGAGGACCATATCAGCAATACGCCGCGTCAGTTGCTTCTGCTGCGTGCCCTCGGGTTGACTGAGCCGCATTACGGCCATCTTGCTCTGATCGTCGGCGAAGACGGTGCGCCGTTGTCCAAGCGCCATGGGGCGACGAGCCTGGGCGAGCTGAGAGAGCGGGGCTATCTCGCCGCGGCGCTGAACAATTACCTCGCGCGGTTGGGACACAGTTATGCCGATGACGCCCTGCTCGACATGGCCGGGCTCGCCGCCGGCTTCGATCCGGCCCGGCTGGGCCGGGCCGCGGCGCGTTTCGATCTTGCCCAGCTCGATCACTGGCAGCGCCAAGCGTTAGCTGCCGCTGACGAGGTGGCCTTGCTGCAATGGGCCGGTACGGCCTGCGATGCGGTTCCGGTCGAGTTACGCCCGGCTTTTATCGCGGCGATCAGGGATAATGTGTCATTTCCCGACGATGTGCGTCTGTGGGCGCAAGCGGTGTTCGCGGGCTCTCCGGTGTTCGATGCGCAAGCCGAGGAGGTGCTGCGTGGGGCGCCTGTGGCGTTGTTTAGGGCTGCATCGGATATGCTGCCTGCGCATGCCGGGGATTTTCGTGCCTGGGCCAAGGCGGTTGGGGTGCAGGCTGGAGTGAAGGGGCGCGAGCTATTCATGCCGTTGCGTGCGGCTCTCACGGGGCAGACGCACGGCCCCGAGATGGCGCGCATATTTCCCTTGATGGACGAGGTGCGGATGCGCGAACGTTTGCAGGCGGCGGCCGGAATCGCCGCGGGTTGAGAACCGGGTCGTGTGAGCAGGGCCTAAGGAAGAAACGATGCTGAAGATCTACAACACCCTGAGTCGCGACAAGGAAGTCTTCGAGCCCATCGAGGCCGGTCGCGTGCGCATGTATGTCTGCGGTATGACGGTGTACGACTACTGCCATGTCGGCCACGGGCGCATGCTGGTGGTGTTCGACATGGTGGTGCGCTATCTGCGCTGGTTGGGCTATGACGTTACCTACGTGCGCAACATCACGGATATCGACGACAAGATCATCCGCCGCGCGCACGAGAACGGCGAGAGCATCGATGCCCTGACCGAGCGCTTCATTCGCGCGATGCACGAGGATCTGGAGGCGCTGGGCGTGCAACCGCCGGATCTCGAGCCGCGCGCCACGCAGTCGATCGATGAGATCGTGAGCCTGATCGGCACGTTGATTGAGAAGAAGTACGCCTACCGCGCTGACAACGGCGATGTGTACTACGACGTGTCGCGCTTCGAACACTACGGCCGCCTGTCGGGCAAGGATCCAAAGGACCTTCGCGCCGGCGCGCGCGTCGATGTGATCGAGGCCAAGGATGATCCGCTGGATTTCGTGCTGTGGAAGGCCGCCAAGCCTGACGAGCCGGCCTGGGAATCTCCCTGGGGAGGCGGCCGGCCGGGTTGGCACATCGAGTGTTCGGCAATGTCGATCAAGGCGCTGGGGCCGCAGTTCGATATCCACGGCGGTGGCCTGGATCTACAGTTTCCACACCATGAAAACGAAATCGCGCAGAGTGAGGCGGCGACCTGCAGGCATTTCGTCAATTACTGGATGCACAACGGTTTCGTGCGTGTGAACGAGGAGAAAATGTCCAAGTCGCTGGGCAACTTCTTCACGCTGCGCGATGTGTTTGCGCGTTATCGTCCTGAGGTGGTTCGTTATTTCATCCTCACCAGCCACTACCGCAGTCCGCTGAACTACGCGGACGACCAGCTCGACGCCGCGCAGCAGGCGCTGGACCGCCTGTATACCGCCCTGCGCGGTCTGTCCGGTGCGGAAGCGTCGGCCGGTGGCGAGTGGGAGGAGCGTTTCCGTGCCGCGATGGACGATGACTTCAATACATCCGAAGCCATTGCCGTGTTGTTCGAGTTGGCGCGGGAGGTGAACCGGGCGCGTGATACTTCGCCGGCGGAGGCGGCCGCGCTGGCCGTGCAGCTTCGCCGCTTGGGAGGTGTGCTCGGCCTGCTGCAAGCCGACTCCGAGGAGTGGTTGCGCGGCACGGCGCAGGCCGGTGGTCTGTCCGACGCTGAGATAGAGGGGCTGATCGAGTTGCGCACCCAGGCGCGTCAGCAGCGTGATTTCGCTGAGGCCGATCGTATTCGCGACGAGTTGCAGGAGGCCGGCGTGGCGCTGGAGGACGGCGCGCAGGGAACGATCTGGCGCCGGCAATAAGCCTCAGCCTTCGCGTTGGCGGTAGGCGCTCAGCGTGTTGTGCAACAGCATGGCGCGCGTCATCGGTCCGACCCCGCCGGGTACCGGCGTGATGTGACCGGCGCGTTCACGCGCGGTGTCGTAATCCAGGTCACCGGTCAGGTGCCCGGCCTCGTCGCGGTTCATACCTACGTCTATGACGGTGGCGCCAGGCTTGATCCAGTCGCTGTTGACGACGCCGCGCTTGCCGACCGCCACCACGAGAATGTCAGCCGCGGCCACATAGCGCTCGAGGTCGGCGGTGAACCGATGGCAGATGGTTACGGTGGCTCCGGCCAGCAGCAGTTCCAAGGCCATCGGCCGTCCAACGATATTGGATGCGCCGACCACGGTGGCGTGTCGCCCCTTGTAGGTTTCGCCGATGCGATCGAGCAGGCGAATGATGCCGAAGGGCGTGCAGGGACGCAGTGCCGGCAGACGCAGGGTGAGGCGTCCGACGTTGTAGGGATGGAAGCCGTCGACGTCCTTGCCGGGGGCGATCCGCTCGATGACCGTTTCGGTGTCGATATGGCTCGGCAGTGGCAGCTGTACCAGGATGCCGTCGACCGTATCGTCGGTGTTGAGCCGGTCTATGAGTCCGAGCAGTTCCTTCTGAGTGGTGTTTTCGGGCAGTAGGTGAGCCTGAGAGCTGAAACCGACTTGCACGCAGTCTTCACGTTTCTTGCGTACGTAGATCTGTGAGGCCGGATCGTCCCCGACCAGCACGACTGCTAGGCCGGGCAGGCGTGCGCCGCTGCCGCGCAGGCGCTCGACCTCTTGCGATATTTCGTCGAGGATCAGTGCGGCCTCGGCTTTGCCGTCGATGAACTCGGCGGTCATGTGCGGTGTCCTTCCCTATGGGGTGGTGACGGCGAGGCCGCGATTCTCGCATGAGCCCCTGATGCCGGCAAGGTTACGGATTTTGACGGGCGTTGACGAGGTGGTGGGGCTTGGGTAATATGCGCCTCCTGTGCAGCGCCGCCAGAGTTTGAGTGACACTCAACGCAGGTGATCCGGGGTATAGCGCAGTCTGGTAGCGCGCCTGCTTTGGGAGCAGGATGTCGGGGGTTCGAATCCCTCTACCCCGACCATTCACTCCTGGCAGGGTGTTACGAATGCGCCCGTAGCTCAGTTGGATAGAGCATTCGCCTTCTAAGCGAACGGTCGCAGGTTCGAGTCCTGCCGGGCGCGCCATAATTGCCCGGCTGGGTTGCACTGAAGATTTTTATGGTGGGCGTAGCTCAGTTGGTAGAGCCCTGGATTGTGATTCCAGTCGTCGTGGGTTCGAGTCCCATCGCCCACCCCAATTAGTTTTTGGGCCGTTAGCTCAATTGGTAGAGCAGTTGACTCTTAATCAATTGGTTGTAGGTTCGAGTCCTACACGGCCCACCAATTCGGAAAGTCATGCAAAGGCCCGCCACCGAGCGGGCCTTTGCATATGTGCGTGTCGTGGCTGTTGCCTCATGTTAGAATTTCCGGTTTAACGGTTTCGGCGAAAGTGGCGGAATTGGTAGACGCGCTGGATTTAGGTTCCAGTGGGGCAACCCGTGAGAGTTCGAGTCTCTCCTTTCGCACCACAATACGCGCCCGATGGCGCGCGGTACGTTATTCAAGAGGTGGTTTCGAATGCAGGTTTCGATTGAGTCGACCGGTAGTCTTGAGCGCAAGATGATTGTGCGGGTGCCGGTGGAGCGCATCGACACGGAGGTGCAGAAGCGTCTGCGTACGATGAGCAAGCGCATCAAGGTGGATGGGTTCCGACCCGGCAAGGTGCCGCTCAAGCTGGTGCAGCAGCGCTATGGCAGTGAGGTCTATCAGGATGTCGTCGGCGAGGTGATGCAGTCGAGCTTCCGCGAGGCCGTGCTGCAGGAAGAGCTGGCGCTGGCGGGTAGTCCTCAGATCGAACTGAATTCGCCCCAGCAAGACGGCGAGCTTGAGTATGTGGCCACCTTCGAGGTCTATCCGCAGATCGAACTCAAGTCGTTGGCCGAACTGAGCGTGACGCGTCCGGTCGCGGAAGTGACCGATGCCGACGTGGACAAGATGTTCGAAACGCTGCGCAAGCAACGTCGGACTTGGGAGGCGGCCGGTCGCGCGGCGCAGGACGGCGACCAAGTGGTGATGGACTTCAAGGGGATGCTCGACGGCGAACCTTTTGAGGGCGGCAGTGCGGAAAACCACAGTTTGGTGCTCGGCGAGGGGCGACTCATCGAGAGTTTCGAGTCGCAGCTCAGGGGGCTTTCGGTCGGCGATGAAAAGACGTTGGACGTGACTTTCCCCGAGAGTTATCACGCCAAGGACCTGGCAGGTCAGACGGTACAGTTCGAGATCAAGGTCAAGCAGGTCGATGCCCCGAACCTCCCGGAGGTGGATGATGAGTTCGCCAAGGCCTTCGGCGTGAGCGAGGGTGGCGTCGAGGGGTTGCGTGTCGAAGTGCGTGGCAACATGGAACGTGAACTCAAGCAGGCGCTCAAAGAACGCCTTAAGACGCAGGTCATGGATGCGTTGTACGCGGCCAACGAGGTCGAGTTGCCTGCCGCGCTGGTGAAGGACGAGATCGGCCGGATGCGTGCCCAGGTCGGCGAGGCGATGAGCGAGGAAGCGCGGGCCAATTTGCCCGACAACCTTTTTGAGGAGCAGGCGCGCCGTCGCGTCAGCCTGGGCCTGATCATCGGTGAGCTGGTGCGTGCGGAGAAGGTGGAACTGGATTCGGTGCGTGTCGACGAGACGCTGCAGGGCCTGGCCGCAGGCTACGAAGAGCCCGAACAGGTGGTGCGCTACTACCGCGGCAATCGTGAGGCGATGGCCAGCGTCGAAGCGCTGGTGCTCGAGGATCAGGTCATGGACCATGTGGCGGCGCAGGCGCAGGTGGCCGAGGAGCAGCGGAGCTTCGACCAGGTTATGAACCCCGGCAAGGGAGAGTGACGATATGAGCGTGATCGATGACGGCAAAGGTGGTGCACTGGACGCGCAGGCGCTGAATCTGGTTCCGATGGTCGTCGAGCAGACGGCCCGCGGCGAGCGTGCCTACGACATCTATTCGCGCCTGCTCAAGGAACGTGTGGTGTTCGCTGTGGGGCCGGTCGAGGACTACATGGCGAACGTGATCGTCGCCCAGTTGCTGTTTCTCGAGTCCGAGAATCCCGACAAGGACATCAGCCTCTATATCAACTCGCCCGGCGGCGCCGTGACCGCAGGCATGGCGATCTACGATACCATGCAGTTCATCAAGCCGCAGGTCAGTACGTTGTGCATCGGACAGGCCGCCAGTATGGGGGCGGTGTTGCTGGCCGGCGGTGCGGAAGGTAAGCGTTACTGTCTGCCGCATTCCCGGGTCATGATCCACCAGCCGCTTGGTGGTTTTCAGGGGCAGGCGACCGATATCGATATTCACGCCCGCGAGATTCTCAAGATCCGCGAACAGCTCAACGAGATCCTGGCTCAGCACACCGGGCAGAGCGTTGAACGTATTCGCGAGGATACCGAGCGTGATCGGTTTCTCGGCCCCGATGAGGCAGTCGAATATGGTTTGGTCGACAAAATGATGAACGCGCGTTCGAACTGAGTAAACCATCCGGGATAGGCCTCTTGTTTTGCCCCGGTCGTGATCGTTCCGGGGTAATATCCCTGTAATCTTCCGGCTTGCATCTTCCGTGCAAACCGGGCAATGTGTGTTTGAAAGAACCCCTCTGAGAGGTGCCGATGAGCGACGACAAACACCTCACCTCCGATAGCGGCAAGCTGCTTTACTGCTCGTTCTGCGGCAAGAGCCAGAACGAAGTTCGCAAGCTCATCGCCGGTCCGTCGGTTTTTATCTGTGACGAATGCGTTGAACTGTGTAACGACATCATCCGCGAGGAGATGGGCGAGCAGAGTCCGCTGGGTGGGGGTGAGCTGCCCAAGCCGCAGGAAATCAAGCAGATACTCGACGAATATGTGGTGGGGCAGGACCGTGCCAAGAAGGTATTGTCGGTGGCGGTTTACAACCACTACAAGCGCCTGAACGTGCGTACCCATAAGGATGCCGTTGAGCTGTCCAAAAGCAACATTCTGCTGATCGGACCGACGGGGTCCGGTAAGACGTTGTTGGCGGAGACGCTTGCGCGCCTGCTCAACGTGCCGTTCACCATCGCCGATGCGACGACCCTGACCGAAGCCGGCTATGTCGGCGAAGATGTCGAGAACATCATCCAGAAGCTGTTGCAGAAGTGCGATTACGATGTCGAGAAGGCGCAGACGGGTATTGTCTACATCGATGAGATCGACAAGATTTCGCGCAAGTCCGACAATCCGTCCATCACCCGTGACGTTTCCGGTGAAGGCGTGCAGCAGGCGCTGCTCAAACTGATCGAGGGCACCGTCGCATCGGTGCCTCCGCAAGGTGGACGCAAGCATCCGCAGCAGGAGTTCCTGCAGGTCGATACCCGTAATATCCTGTTTATCGTCGGTGGCGCATTCGCGGGTCTGGAAAAGATCATCCAGAATCGTTCGGCCAAGACGGGCATCGGTTTCTCGGCCGAGGTGCAGAGCAAGGAAGTCACCCGACCGACCGGTGAACTGCTGTTCGAGGTCGAGCCGGAGGACCTGATTCGTTTTGGCCTGATTCCAGAGTTCGTCGGACGTCTGCCTGTGGTTGCGACGTTGGAGGAACTCGACGAGGAGGCGTTGGTCACGATTCTGGTCGAGCCCCGCAACTCGCTGGTCAAGCAGTATTGCAAGCTGTTCGAGATGGAGGGCGTCGAACTTGAGTTTCGTGAGGATGCCCTGGGTGCGGTGGCGCGCAAGGCGATGGAGCGCAAGACGGGTGCGCGAGGGCTGCGCACCATCATCGAACAGGTCTTGCTGGATACGATGTACGATCTGCCTTCCCTGGAAAACGTCACCAAAGCGGTCGTCGACGATGCCGTCATCCGCGGCGAGGCTAAGCCCTACCTCATCTATGAGGGTGGGGAGTATCAGCGCGCCGCCGCCGACTGAGCCGCGGCACCTGCCCGCCCGCCTTGAAATGGTGGGCGGGCGCCCTCATTCATATCTCATGGCAGATCCCGCTGGCGCGTATAGCGCGCCAGCGTCGGCGATGCCGATCCACTGTACTGTACCAACGACGCTCGATGTTCCGCTTGGCGCTAATGGCGAGAGGGTAGGGAACGTCGTATGTCCATGCCCCAGCGTTGATTCGCGAGGACTCAATGGAAAACGATTCGAACATGCCTGTGCAGACCGCAGACGAACAGACCGTGATAGTTCCTGTGTTACCCCTGCGAGACGTGGTGGTCTACCCGCACATGGTCATCCCCCTTTTCGTCGGTCGTGACAAGTCGATCAAGGCGCTTGATCTGGCGATGGCGGACAACAAGAAGATTCTGCTGGTTGCGCAGCGCAGCGCAGAGGTGGATGAACCTGGACCGGACGATATTCATCGGATCGGTACGCTGTCGTCGATTCTGCAGCTGCTGAAACTTCCCGACGGTACCATCAAGGTGCTGGTGGAGGGTACGGACCGTGCGCAGGTGGTCGGTTTCCATGAGACGGACGGGACTTTTTCCGCGCAGATCCGTGTGCTTGAGCCCGAGGTGGCGAGCGAGGAACGCGAGATCGAGGTGCTGAGCCGGACGGTGCTCAACCTGTTCGATCAGTACGTCAAGCTCAACAAGAAGATTCCGCCTGAAATTCTGACCTCGCTGGCCGGTATCGATGATGCGGCGCGACTCGCCGATACTGTGGCCGCGCATATGGCGCTCAAGCTCGAGGAAAAGCAGCGCGTGCTGGAAATACAGGATATGCATGCCCGGCTCGAGCACATTATGGGGCTGATCGAGGCCGAGATCGATCTTTTGCAGATCGAGAAGCGCATACGCGGACGCGTTAAGCAGCAGATGGAAAAGAGTCAGCGCGAGTATTATTTGAATGAGCAGATGAAGGCCATTCAGAAGGAACTCGGGGAACTCGAGGATGCGCCGAACGAGGTTGAGGAACTGGCCAAGCGCATCGAAAAGGCCGGCATGCCCAAGGAGGCGCGCCAGAAGGCCGATGCGGAACTCAACAAACTCAAGATGATGTCGCCGATGTCGGCGGAAGCCACGGTGGTGCGCAATTACATCGACTGGCTGGTCAACGTGCCGTGGAAGAAGCGGTCGCGCGTCAGCCACGACCTGGTTGCCGCTCAGCGCATACTGGATGAAGACCACTTCGGGTTGGAAAAGGTCAAGGAGCGCATTCTCGAATACTTGGCTGTGCAGCAGCGTGTAAAGAAACTCAAGGGGCCGATTCTTTGCCTTGTGGGGCCTCCCGGTGTTGGCAAGACCTCATTGGGTCAGTCGATCGCGCGTGCCACCAACCGCAAGTTCACTCGCATGGCGCTGGGCGGCGTACGTGACGAGGCTGAAATCCGCGGGCACCGCCGTACGTACATCGGTTCCCTGCCGGGTAAGATCGTGCAGAATCTGTCGAGGGTTGGTACGCGTAATCCGCTCTTTTTATTGGATGAAATTGATAAAATGGCAATGGATTTCCGTGGTGATCCGGCGTCGGCACTACTGGAAGTGCTGGATCCCGAGCAGAACAGCACGTTCGCGGATCACTATCTGGAGGTCGAGTGCGATCTGTCCGACGTGTTGTTCGTCGCCACGGCGAACAGCATGAACATTCCGGGGCCTCTGCTGGATCGCATGGAGGTGATTAGGCTGCCGGGCTATACGGAGGACGAAAAAACCAGCATCGCCGAACGTTATTTGTTGCCCAAGCAGCTCAAGAACAACGGCTTGCGCAAGGACGAGCTGAAGCTGAGCGAGGGCGGGATGCGTGACATCGTGCGTTACTACACGCGCGAAGCGGGTGTGCGAAATCTCGAACGCGAGATTTCCAAGATCTGTCGCAAGGTGGTGATGCAACATGGCCTGGATCAGGAAGGTGAGCGCAGCGTGTCGGTGACGCCGCGTAACCTGGAAAAGTACCTTGGCGTAAAGCGATTCCGCTATGGCCGGGCAGAAGAGATGGATCAAATCGGACAGGTCACCGGCTTGGCCTGGACTGAGGTCGGTGGCGATCTGCTGACGATCGAAACGACCACGATCCCGGGCAAGGGGGCGGTGATCCGCACCGGACAGCTCGGCGACGTGATGAAGGAGTCGATCGAGGCGGCGCGTTCCGTGGTGCGCTCGCGTGCGCATGTGCTGGGCATAGAGAGCGATTACTTCGAGAAGCACGACATTCATATCCACGTGCCGGAGGGTGCAACGCCCAAGGACGGTCCCAGTGCCGGTATCGCCATGTGCACGGCGCTGGTGTCGTCCATCACGGGCATACCGGTCAAGGCCGAGGTCGCGATGACCGGTGAGATCACTCTGCGCGGCGAGGTGTTGCCCATCGGTGGCTTGAAGGAGAAGCTGCTGGCTGCGCATCGCGGCGGTATTACCACCGTATTGATCCCGCAAGAAAACGAGAAGGATCTGGCCGAGATTCCGAAGAACATCAAACAGAAACTCGATATCCGTCCGGTGCGCTGGATAGATGAGGTTCTAGCGGTCGCATTGCTGCGTCAACCTGAGCCATTGGCCGCATCTTCTGATAAACTCCCAGCGGTAGGGACGGGTCATAAGAAGGCGAGCCGAGACTCCAAGAAAGACGGTTTGCAGCATCATTGATCCGGGGGCTTCGGAAGCTTCAATCTTGTTGACAGTTTCCGGGGGCGCTTGCTATAAAGCACACCCCTGCGGCCGATTAAGAACGCGTTACGGCAGCGGCTGTGTGGCTTCAGAAAGCTCCCTGTTATCCGTCTGTAAACGGGCCAGTCGTGTGATACACGGGGTCTGGCTGAGTAGCCATTACGCATTCAACGAATTGGGGAAGACTCCATGAATAAATCCGAATTGATCGATGCCATCGCCGCTAAGGCGGATCTTTCCAAAGCGGCCGCGGGCAAGGCTGTGGACGCTTTTGTCGAATCTGTTACCGAAGCGCTGAAGAGTGACGATCAGGTCGTTGTCGTTGGTTTCGGCAGCTTCTCCGTGCGCAAGCGTGAAGCCCGTTCCGGCCGCAATCCGCGCACTGGTGAAACCATCGAGATCGCAGCATCCAATCTTCCTGCATTTAAGCCTGGCAAAGCGCTGAAAGATGCTGTAAACTAGCGGGCTTTCCGGGTGCTTAGCTCAGCTGGTAGAGCGTCGCCCTTACAAGGCGAATGTCGGGGGTTCGATTCCCTCAGCACCCACCAGGGCAAAAGTTTGGGAGTGGTAGTTCAGTTGGTTAGAATACCGGCCTGTCACGCCGGGGGTCGCGGGTTCGAGTCCCGTCCACTCCGCCAGCAGTACGAGGAAGGGCGCCTGATCAGGCGCCCTTTTTTGTTTGTGACATCATCAATTGCTTTTCCCGCCGCCTGACGAGGAGGCTGTTGCACATGCTTCAAACCATTCGTGATCGCGCGTCTGGCTGGATCGCGTACGCCATCGTTTTACTGATCAGTGTTCCCTTCGCGCTGTGGGGGGTAAACCACTATCTCGATGGTGGTGGTAAACAGGTTGCCGCCGAGGTTGGTGGCACTTCTATATCGATTCAGGCATTTGCGCGCGCTTACCGCGAGCAGCAGATGCGTCTTGAACAGGCTTTCGGCGGTAAGCTTCCCTCCGGCCTCAATAGCCAGACCATCAAGCAGATGGTGCTGCGGCGGCTTGTACGTGATGCCGTGTTCCATGAGGCGGCGACTGGCGCGGGCTATCAGGTAACGGATAAGGAACTGCTCGACCAGCTTGCGCAATATCCGGTATTCAAGGTGGATGGCAAGTTCTCCAAGACTCGCTATGAACAGGTGCTGCATGCCCAGGCTATGGTTCCGCTGCAGTTCGAGGGCAGATTGCGACGCGCCATCGCCACCGCGCAGTTGCAGGGCGGTATTCAGCAAACTGCTTTCTCGACGCCGCATCAGGCGGAACAGCTATTGCGTCTGCGCGACGAACAGCGCGAGCTGAGCTTCTCGATTATTCCCGCCTCGCGTTACGCAGATTCGGTTAAGGTCAACGCCAAGGCGGTCAAAGCCTATTACCACCGGCACAAGTCCGATTACATGACGGCGGAGAAAGTGAAGTTGGCTTATCTGCGCTTGGATGTGGCCGGTCTCGAAAAGGATGTGAAGGTCTCCGATAACGAGCTGCGCAATTATTTTCAAACGCACCAGGCGCAATTCGAACAGCCGGAACGGGCTACGGCGCGGTCGATCGTCGTCGACTTGGTTTCTGAGAGCCAGGGCGAAGCCGCAGTGCGTCTCAGGGGGATCGCTGAAGGCTTGAAGAAGGGCGACAGCTTCGCCAGTCTGGCCCGACGCTATTCCCAGGCCGCGAACGCCAAGCAGGGTGGTGCCTTGGGAGAGATAACCCGGGGCGATCTGCCGAATCAGGTGGCCAGTGCCTTGTTCGCATTGAAGCCTGGGCAGGTGACTCCGCCGATCAAGGTCAATCAGAAGGTTTACCGGCTCAAGCTGGAGGCTCTGCATAAGGCGGCCGAGCCGAGTTTCGAGGCGATCAAGGCTCAGGTCAAGACCGCCTACGTTCAGTTCATTGCGCAGCGTCAGTTCAACGACGAAGCTCAGCGTCTGGCCGATCTGACCTACAAGAATCCGGGTTCGCTCGAGCCGGCTGCGAAGGCTCTTGGGCTGAAGGTGGAAAATACGGGATGGTTGACACGTGAGGGTGGCGGGCAGGGCGTTGGTGCTAACGCCAAGGTGCTTCAGGCCGCTTTTTCGACCGAAGTGCTGAATAACGGCTCCAACAGCCAGCCGCTACAGCTCGGCCAGCATGAAGTGGTCGTGGTGCGTGCATTGGAGCACAAGACTCCGGAACAGAAGCCGCTGGATGAGGTGCGTGCAGCTATTCGTAGAGTGCTTGCCAAGCAGGCCGCTGACAAGCAGGCTGAAAAAGTGGGTAAGGCACTGATTGCAGACCTGAACTCCGGTAAATCGCTGGCTGGTGTCGCGCCGGGCGGTAAATCTTCCGTGCATGTGCTCGGCTGGGTAGGCCGTCAGGGAGCCAAAGACATTCCGGCATCAGTTGTCACTGCGGCATTTCAACTTCCTGCGCCAGCCAGTGGGAAGAGCGGCGCGGGTGGCGTACGCCTGAATAATGGTAACTATGCGATTTTCGAGATCACTGGAGTCAAACGTCCCGAGCCGGACGCGAAGCAGGTCGGCATGGTGCAGGGTCAGTTGGCTCATTTGTTCGGTCAGGTGGAATTGCAGGTTGTGTATCAGGCTCTGGAACGTGCCGACAAGGTCAAGGTTTATCCTAACAATCTGAACTTCTGAGTGGCAGCGGCGACACGCGAATGCCAGTTGCCGCGCTGCCTAGCCACTTATTTCGGCGGCTTCGCTGTACGGCGAGCCGAGCCGTAGCCTCGCGTGCTGGATAGAGCCGGCTAGCAGGCCTGTCGGGCGACCGGCATCGGCGACGGGCGGGGAGACGACGTCGTAGCGTCGCTTGTCGAGAAGCAGGTTGCTGATGTGATTGACCGACACATCCTGGCTCAGCGGATGGATACGGCTGACCAGGGTCTCGTCGTGGTTTGTTCTTGTTAGGGCATGTGGCGGCATTATGAAGCGTATCCGCTCCAGAGCGGCTCTCATGTCCGCAGCCTAGCGCGCCCTCGTGTCAGGCTGTGACACGGTGTTGTACGTGATTACTGGGTGACGTGAAACACCATGCGGATGCCGTTGAGTTGAATCACGTCCCCCTCGTTGAGTGCGATCGAACGGGCGCTGACGGGGCTGTCGTTCACTATGGGGTAGCGGTTGTCGGCGTCGGCTTCGACACCGATGATGACGTATTTGTCCCCGCGGCGGGTGATGGCCGCGACCTGTTGTCCCGGTTTGCCAAGGGTGGTCATGGCGCGCGTCAGTGGGAACAGCTTGCCCTTGTTCGTGCCATTGAGGATTTTCAGCTGTCCGCGTCTGGGGCTGCCTGGTTTTCCGTCTGTCTCCGCCACACCGGAGAGCTTGTCGCCCTGTGGGTTCTGGGGCGGCAGCGTCGGACGTATCACCATGGTTTTGTCATAGTGATCCTCATCCTCGCTGCTGGCGAGTTCGTTCTCGTATTGCAACTGGTGTATGCCAAGGATGATGATGTCGCCGTTATGCAGGGCATGTTTGGTGATGCGCTTGCTGTTGACGTAGGTGCCGTTGGTGCTCTGCAGGTCCTCGAGGAAGGAATCGTTGAGCACGGTGAGTATTTGACAGTGATAGCCGCTGACGGCGCGATCGTCTATCTGGATGTCGTTGTCGCCGCGTCGTCCAATGGTGATGCAGTCCCGGTCGAGGGTGAATTCGTCGAGTATGCGCATGTTCTCGGATAGGATCAGCTTAGCCATCGTGATTCTTCTCCAGAAAGCGATATCCGCCCCAGTCCCGTTCAGCGCAACCATCCGCGGATGCGCCGATACCATGGACGACGCAGCGGAGCGCTGTCGATGGAAGGGCGTACGAGTATCAGAGATATATTATCTTTCCCGCCATTGCTGTTGGCGAGATCTATCAGTTTCTGCGCACATTGCTGCAGATCGTCGCAGGCACCGAGCACGCGCGCGATAACTTCCTCGTCAAGCATGTCGTACAGCCCGTCGGAGCATAGTGCGTAAAGGTCACCGGGCAAGACGAGTTCTTCCTGGATGTCGACGGCAACGCTTTCGTCGACACCCAGCGCTCGGGTGACGAGATTGCGCTGGACCATCGAGCATGCTTCCTGCTCGGTATAGAATCCGCGGTCCACCAGTTCCTGGCGCATGGTGTGATCGCTGGTGAGTTGCTCGAGCTGCTCCTGGCGGAAGCGGTATAGGCGGGAATCGCCGACGTGGGCTATGCTCAGCCGGTCCAGGTAGAAGACCGCGACTACGAGCGTCGTGCCCATCCCTGCGTACTGGGGTTGTTCGCATGAAGAGTCGTAAATCTTGTGGTTGGCCTGGATCACTGCTTCGCGTGCGGCGAGGCTTTCGCCGGTGTAGCCGAGATTTTCGTCGATCTCGCCGGGAGTAAGCTGCGGCAGTCGTGCTTCCAGGCATTCGAGCACGGTGTTGACGGCGATTGCGCTGGCGACTTCGCCACCGCGGTGCCCGCCCATGCCATCGGCCAGGACGAAAGTGCCGATGCCGGCGTTGGTGGATACATGGTCCTCGTTCTTGCGGCGCACCCGCCCTCGGTCGGTCACGGCGCTCCAATCGAACAGTTCGCTCTGATTCATGCGTTCATTTTCCTGATCTCGTGGGCGCACTGTATGAGGCGCTCGGCCATTTCACGTCCCGTCTGGAAGCGTCTGTCCGGATTCTTCTGCAGGACCTTGTTGATGATTGGGCTGACGCATGGGGCGAGGTCATCCCGCAGACTGTTCAGAGCGGGATGGGCTTCATTGGTGATTTTATACATCAATGATGCCATTGTGTCGGCCTGGAAGGGCAGGCGGCCGGTTAGAAGCTGAAAACAGGTGATGCCCAGGGAGAACAGGTCGGCGCGTCCGTCGAGCCGCTGGCCGGCGAGTTGTTCCGGCGACATGTAAGAGGGCGTGCCCATGACGGTGCCGGTTTTCGTACGGCTGGCATCGGTGATGCGGGCGATGCCGAAATCGGTCAGCTTGACGCTGTTGTGGTCTACGTCGTAGACGATATTCGCCGGTTTGATGTCGCGGTGCACGACGTGATGCTGATGGGCGTAGTCGAGGGCCACCGCGCACTTGGCGATGATCTCGAGCACGGTCGAGGTCGGCAGCAGGTGTTTGCGGTTGAGGAAGTTGGTGAGATTGCGCCCCGAGAGGTACTCCATCGCGATGTAGGCGAGGTCGTGCTCTTCGCCTACATCGTAGACGGTAACGATGTTGGGATGGTTGAGTCGCCCGGCGGTTTCTGCCTCGCGGTAGAAACGGCGTTTGACCTGGTCGATTTCTTCGACATCGAATTCCGAGGATAGCGGTAGCGTTTTGATCGCGACGATGCGGCCGATTTTCGGATCTCGCCCCGCGTAGACCACGCTCATGGCGCCGCGCCCGAGTTCACGATCGATCTCATAACGGCCGAGCATCGGTTTTTGCAATCCGTCGCTTTCCAGAATGATCGTACCGGCGCTGGCGATACCGCCGTTGCCGCGAACCGGCGTCAGCTTGACGTCGTTGAGCGAGCCGGTCCGCTTGAGGCGTTCCTTGACGTCGCGGTAGTGACGGTCGTGTTGGTGGATATGCGAGTAGACGTCGTGCGCTTTGTTGAAGCGCCGGCGGCGTTCGTAGTCGAGTGCCAGATTGTAGAGCAGTTCGAAGCCGGGCTCGCCCGCGGGCAACTGGCGGAAACGGTCGAAGGCCAGATCCAGTTGTCCTTGACCCTGGAATGCGAGTCCCAACATGCGGGCGTTTTCGATGGAATTCGCCGCTGTCGGCAGTAGGCCGCGTCCGCTTGATAGGCGTCGTTTAAGTAGCAGCAGCAGCTGTCCACAGACCAACAGCAGACTGGGACTGGCGAGCGCGATCCAGACGCCGTGATTGAGCAGCGGATACAGCATGGCGATCAGCAGCGCGCTGAACAGCAGCAGCGTGGCGACGACGGCGATGCGGTTGCCGAGCAGCGGCAGCAGAACAATCAGATAACCCAAGACCGCGGCCCAAATGACCAACCTGACCCACACGGCCCAGCCCGGCGTGTAGAAGGAGTCCTGATTGAGTACGCTGGAAACCTCGTCGGCCAGGATCTCCACCGATGGACTACGTGTCCCGGCCGCCGTGTCGAATTGCGTTGCGACGCTGGGTGCCGTAAGTCCGATTAGAACAATCTTGTCGCGGAAAACTTCGGGTGCGACGTTGCCGTTGAGTACGTCGGCAAAGCTGTATGTGGTGAAGGCTGTGCCCGTGGAGCCCGAGGGACGGTAGAAATGCGGCCGTATCCGAAGATTCGGCCCGGTGCGGATGGTCAGCGAGCCGGCGGTGAGCAGCCCGGTGCCGGGCTGATAGGCGACCTTGTCAGCTGGAAGATGGAGGCTTTGCAAAGCGAGCAGTAGGCCGAGACTGGGTAAATAGTGTCCGTAATAGCGAACCGCGAGCGGAAGTTGCCGAATACGGCCGTCGTCGTCCGCGGCAGGCGAGAAGATGCCGATGCCGTGGGCATCTTCGGCGAAAGCGGGTAGGGGCGGCTGGATGGCATAGGCGGAAACGGCGTTAGCCAGGTTATTCCCATGCGCCAACGACCGCAGTAGGTTGCTCCGTATCGCCTCTGGCAGCTCGGCATCGGGTTTGCCCTGAGTGATGCCCGGCTCGAATGACATGCTCAGGTCGACGTTGCCGGCACGTTTGATCGCAGCGGCCAGGATGCGGTCCGTATTGAGGTGGCGTTCGAGTTCGTTGACGGTCGCACGCAGTCTTCGCAGGTCGTCCGAAAGTTTGCGCAACGGCGCCTTATTGCGCAGATAGCGGTCGAGTTGGGCGAGCGTTTGCGGCGCCCTGCGTCCCATGGTCCGGGCGCTGAGCAGTACGTCGTGGCGCACACTGCCGAGTGTTGTCGCCGCTTTCGGCAATGATGAGGTCTGATATTGGTTCTGCAGCTGATGGATGGCTGTCAGTCCCGGATCGATTTGAGGTTCGACCAGGGGCAGGATGGCCGCAACGGCGGTGGGTTTGCCCGCGTCGATGACATCAAGCAGTTCGGCCAGGCGGTTGCGCGGCCAAGGCCAGGAACCCAGTGAATCGATGCTTTTGGGATCGACGGCGATAATGGCGATGCGCGGCGTCGGCGCCGCAGAAGCGAGACGCATCGCCGTGTCATAAACCACGTAGTCGAGGCGGTGCATCTGGCCTAGTGCGGCGGCTACTACCGCGACCAGCCCGACTACCAGGCCCAGGAACCATTCTCTGGTCCAAAAGGACTCGCGCATGGACAGATCGATCCAGCTGTGTATCGTTATATGTCTTATCAGTCAGCCGGCCTTGGGGCATCTGGAGTGGACCTTGCGGCTCATTCCGCTCGCCCGGCTATTCGGCGTGTTTCTGGCTGGCTGTTGAATTTTCGTTCATGCGCTGGGAATGGGTCGCCGCTACGCGAACTCGTTCGGCTTACGTTTGGTAAACCCAGTTCTCCCTTCTATTCGATTCGGCTGAGCGGCTCCAAGCTCACGGTCGGACTCGACTCAGCTTTCGTTTTGTTGTTGCGTCACGTCTACACGTAGTTTGAGCGGCTGGCCGGGGTGCAGTAGATTCTTCTGTCCCAGGTCGTTCCAGCGTCGAATGTCGGGGATATCCACGCCAAAGCGCTGGGCGATGCTGTAAAGGGAGTCTCCACGACGTACGGTATATGAGACGGTACGCACCTGCCCGTTGCCGCTTGGGGCCGAGAGAGTCGGGCTGGCCGAGGCGTACCGTGTCGGCTTAACCCATATGATGAGTTTCTTGCCAAGGTGTAGCGGGGAATGCGTGCTGATGCCGTTCCAGCGTGCCAACTGCTGGACACTCACGCGATAACGGCGAGCCAGATCCCACAGTGTGTCGCCGGAGCGAATGGTATGAGTCCGTCTCTGGCCGCGTCCCCTGGGCAGAGGATTGGTGACTTTGCGCGGGCCCCCGGCCAGTGCATAGACCCTGTATGGCCGGGATGAACGCGGTACGATCAGATAATGGCCCGCACGGATGGTGTTGCCCCGAAGGTGATTGCTCTGACGGATGATGGATATCGTCGTATGGTATTCGAGGGCGATCTGGCTGAGAGTGTCGCCCGGACGTACGCGATGCCGTATCCAGGTCACCCGTTCGCGTGAGGGAACCTTGGCCAAGGCCACCTTGAAGTCGGTGACGCGGCTTGCCGGCAGCAGCAGGCGGTGCGGGCCGTCCGGATCGGTTGCCCAACGGTTGTAGCCCGGGTTGAGCAGGTAGAGTTCCTTGAGCTGGATGCCGGCGAGTTTTGCGGCCAGTGCCATGTCGATCTGCGACTTGAGGTCGACGACCGCAAGATAGGGTTTGTCGGGAATCGGCCACAGCTGTACGGCGTACTTCTGCGGGTCTGCAACAATGGCTTTGACGGCCAGCAATTTGGGGACGTAGTGGCGTGTTTCGACCGGCAGATTGAGGTGCCAGAAATCGGTTGGGCGGTGGCGGCGCTGGTTATAGCGGATGGCGGCCTGAACGGTGCCCGCACCTGAGTTGTATGCAGCCAAGGCCAGCAGCCAACTGCCGAACTGGTCGTGGAGCAACTGCAAATAGTCCAGCGCTGCGTTGGTCGAGGCGTAGATGTCGCGGCGGCCGTCATACCACCAGTTCTGTTTGAGCCCGAAATGCAGCCCCGTCGACGGTGTGAACTGCCAGATGCCGGCTGCGCGGCTGCGCGAATAGGCGTAGGGAATGAAGGCGCTTTCGACGACTGGCAGCAGTGCGAGTTCGGTCGGCATGTGCCGCTTCTTCAACTGCTGGAGAATATAGTACAGGTAGGGCTCGGCGCGGGCCGTGACGCGCTCAAGATAGGCGGCGTGTTTGCTGTACCAGCCGAGTTCGGCCTGGACGCGCGGCCGCGAAGTGTCGGCGGGAAGGCCGAAGCCGGATCTGATGCTGGACCAGATGGTGGCGTCGTGTGGGGCCTGGGCCTTTGTGGCGCTCGCTTCCTTTAGCAGATCCGGAAACAGCGGCAACGGAGTTTCGGCTTCTGTCTTGACGATGTCCTCGGACTCGTCGGATGCGCCGGCCTGGGGTGAAGCAGTCTGTTTGCAGTTGCCGCTAGCCGCACTGGCAGGTTCGCGGCCTTCCGGGGTGACGACACCTTGCGTACACGGTGTTGTCCCGGCGACAGGGCCTCCGGTCTGGACAACGGCCTCTGCTTGCTGCTGGGTCGTCGACGACGACGTATCCATCGCCTGATGTCCTGGGAGCGCAGCGCAGCCTCCCAATGAGAGGGCTATAAGCAGGCTTGGAAGCGCTTTCGGCGAATGGACTTTTCTTAGGAATTTCATGCGCGCATAGCTTAACCGTGAAGTACTTCTGGAACAAGTTTTATAAGGTCGGACCGTCGCCGTTACACGGGGTATGCTTATGGCGTGTCGTAAGAAGGGGTGTCGGCAGCGGCGTGCTGGCCGGCGACTCGGCGCTGACGTTATGCTTTCGGCGCATGAGCGCTGACGATAGCAAGGGTGAAGTCATGGTGGGCGAGCAGGCGCTCGTGGAGTGGTATCGTAGCCCGCAGGGCCGCGAGGTCATGGGGCTGTTGCGTGCCGAGTTGGCCGAGCTGTTGGCCGAGCGTTTCGGATATCTGGGCGTTCAACTGGGCGGGGGCGGAATGGAGCCATCGCTGCTTGATTCCAGCCGCGTTCGCCAGCGTGAAGTGATAAGCTCGCTGCCCCAACGTGGGACGATACGTGCCTCGGCTCAAGCGCTGCCGCTGGCTTCGGAATGTGCCGATCTATTGTTGCTGGCGCATGTGCTGGAACGCACTGCGGACCCATATCCGCTGTTCCGGGAGCTGGAGCGTGTGCTGGTACCCGAAGGCGACGCGGTCATCCTCAGCTTCAATCCATGGGGTATCTGGGGCGTTTGGTCCTGGTTTACCGGCTCATTGCAGCGGGAAGGTCATGAGCCCTGGCGCGGGCGTTTTTATTCGACGCGAAGGGTCAAGGACTGGCTGCGGCTGTTGGGTTTCGAAATCGTCGAGGTGCGGCGTTTGGTGTACCGTCCGCCGTCTTGGCGCGGCTGGCTGGGGTGCAAGCTTCATTGGCTGGAGCGCGCAGGACCGCGCTGGTTCCCAGTGCTGGGCGGCGTGCAGATCATCGTCGCCCGTAAGCGGCGAACACGTATGACGCTGATTCGTCCACGCTGGCGTCGCCGGTCGGCGATTGCCAGTGGTGTGGTCAAACCGACTTCCAGGAGTATGTTTCGTGTCGACGACCGAGGTTGAAATATTCACCGACGGCGCTTGCCGGGGTAATCCGGGTCCCGGTGGCTGGGGGGCTCTGCTGAACTATGACGGTACCAAGCGCGAGATCTCCGGGGCCGAAGGTCAGACGACCAACAACCGTATGGAACTGCTCGCCGCGATCTCGGCGCTGGAAGCTCTCAAACGGCCCTGCAAGGTCGTGCTGACGACCGATTCCGTCTATGTTCGCGATGGCATCACGCGCTGGTTGGCAGGATGGAAGCGCAAGGGTTGGCGTACCGCGTCCGGTTCGCCGGTGAAGAATCAGGATTTATGGCAACAGTTGGACGCTGCCGCTGCGCGCCATGAGGTGCGCTGGGAATGGGTCAAGGGGCATGCCGGACATCCCGGCAACGAAGCTGCGGACCGCCTTGCCAATGAGGCGATCGACCGTATGCAGGGGGGCGGTGCGTAATGCTGGAAGCCCAGGTGTGGTGGGTGTTCGTGCCCGCGTCCTTGGCGCTGATCATTGCGCCGGGGCCGGATCTGGTGTTTCTTTTGGCGCAGGGCGTGCGGCGCGGGCGTAGCGCCGGGCTGGCCACGGCGTTCGGTCTGGCCAGCGGCAACTTGGTACATACCTTGGGTGCTGCGCTGGGTGTGTCGGTCATCTTTCGGACTTCTGCGCTGGCTTTCACCTTGCTGAAATTCGCCGGTGTACTGTATCTGCTCTATCTGGCTTGGCACGCTCTGCGTTCGGGGGCAACGCCGCCCGGAGGGGCGGCATCCCTTCAGGAGCGCTCGTTGGGGACACTGTTTCGGCGCGGCGTGTTGATGAACGTGCTAAACCCCAAGGTCGCATTGTTTTTCCTCGCGTTTCTGCCGCAGTTTGCGCATCCTGAGCTGGGTCCTGTAGGTTTGCAGATGCTGCTCCTGGGCGGCGTCTTTACTCTGTTGGTGATGGCGGTCTTCAGCGCGGCGGGTTGGTTTGCCGGAGTGCTGCGTCCCTGGTTGTCGCGGCGCGGCGTCAGCTTGAGACGACTTAGTGCCTGGCTGATGGCCGGAATCTATTCGGCGCTGGCGCTGCGCCTGGCGCTGGTGACCCGGTGAGAGCAGAAGGAGACATTGATGCGACAAGTCGTGCTGGATACGGAAACCACCGGCCTTGAGCCGCAGCAGGGGCATCGGATCATCGAAATCGGCTGTGTGGAACTGGAAAACCGCCGCCCCACGGGGCGTCATTTCCATCACTACATCCAGCCCGACCGCGAAGTGGACGAAGGCGCGCTGGCGGTCCACGGCATCAGCAACGAGTTTCTGGCCGACAAGCCGCGTTTCGAGGAGGTTGTCGACGAGTTCGTCGAATTCGTCCGCGGCAGTGAACTCGTCATCCACAATGCGCCGTTCGATATTGGCTTCCTGGACGCCGAACTTAGTCGTCTTGAGGGCCGCCATGCTCCGATGCAGGATCTGTGCTCGGTAACCGATTCGCTGGTGTTGGCGCGCCAGATGCACCCTGGCCAGCGCAACAGCCTGGATGCCTTGTGCAAGCGCTACGGCGTGAACAACGAGCACCGCGAGCTGCACGGCGCGTTGCTCGACGCCCGTATTCTGGCGGACGTGTATCTGGTCATGACGGGTGGCCAGACCAGTCTCTCGCTGGCGGCGCACGATGCCGAGGGCGACGGCGAAACGTCGGGCTCAACCGAGGGGATTCGCCGTCTGTCCGCCGAGCGGCCTCGGCTGCGGGTCGTCCGCGCCGCAGACGAAGAACTCGAACGCCATGCGGCGACGCTGGAGGCGATCGCCTCCGCAAACGGCGGACAGTGTCTGTGGAGCAGGGAAGAGGGCTGAGCGCGTTTCAGCGGGCGTGTTTGAGCAGGCGCTCGCGGTTGCGGCTCCACTCGCGTTCCCGTTCGGTGTCGCGCTTGTCGTGCTGCTTCTTGCCCTTGGCCAGGCCCAGTTCCAGCTTGGCGCGGCCGCGTTTCCAGTACATCGACAGGGGGACGAGGGCGTAACCCTTGCGCTCCACGGCGCCGATCAGGCGGTTGATCTCCTCGCGGTGCAGCAACAGTCGCCGGGTGCGTGTGGCATCGGGGCTAACGTGAGTCGAGGCGCTTGCCAGCGGCGAGAGATGCACGCCGAACAGCCAGACTTCGCCGTCGCGTACGAAGGCGTAGCTTTCGTTCAGTTGCACGCGGCCTGCGCGCAGGCTTTTGACTTCCCAGCCTTCGAATGAAATGCCAGCTTCGAAAGTGTCTTCGATGAAGTACTCATGACGCGCACGACGGTTCACCGCGATGGTTGCGGGGCCGGTCTTGGGTTTGTTCTTGCTCATCTCGCCATTATAGGGAATCTATGGACGATCCGTCCTGACGCATTGAGGCTTATGCGTCGATCGCGGACAATAAAGCCTTTTGCGCGGAGCAGTCTCTTATGCTGGGAATGCGGTGAGCGAACGCAAGTCGATACACGGTGAATGGTCCTCGCAGCTGGCGTTCTTCCTCGCGGCCACCGGCTCGGCGGTCGGACTGGGCAATATCTGGCAGTTTCCCTTCATCGACGGCAACAACGGCGGCGGGGCGTTTGTGCTGATCTATCTGGCCTGTATCGTGCTGATCGGGCTGCCTATCCTGATCGCCGAGGTTACGCTGGGCCGGCGTGGCCGTGAAAGCCCGGTCAATACGTTGCGTGGCCTGGCCCTCGACGAGGGGCGTAGCCGGGCCTGGGTGGGGGTCGGTTTCATCAGCATGGTGTCCGGCATCATCATCCTGTCTTTCTACAGCGTGGTCGCCGGCTGGAGTCTCGACTATCTGCTGCTGAGCTTGCGTGGCGCTTATGCCGGTGCATCACCCGATCGCGTCAGTCGCATGTTTGCCGGACTGACCGCGAACCCGTGGCGGCAGATGTTCTGGTTCACCCTGTTTCTCGCCGTTAGTCTATGGTTCTCGGCGCGCGGCGTTCGCGCGGGTCTGGAGCGGGCCGCGCGCATCATGATGCCGCTGCTGTTCGCGCTGTTGCTGTTGCTGGTCGTCTATGCGCTGATCGTCGGTGATGCGGGTGCCGCCTTCAGTTATCTGTTCAGTCCTGATTTCTCCCGTCTCGACGGACAGGCGGTGCTGCTGGCCATGGGGCATTCCTTTTTCACTCTGAGCCTCGGGATCGGAGCGATGATGGTCTATGGCGCGTATACCCCCAACAACGTTTCGATCTTTCGGGTCAGCATATGGGTCGCGGTTGCCGATACCGGTGTCGCTCTGTTCGCCGGTATGGCGATTTTTTCGTTGGTCTTCGCAAAGGGGTTGGCGCCGGCTCAGGGGCCTGGGCTGATCTTTACCACGTTGCCGGTGGCGTTCGGCGCAATGCCGCTGGGGAGCTTGTTCGGTGCTGCGTTCTTCGCTGTTTTGGTGCTTGCGGCGTGGACATCCGCCGTATCGATGATCGAGCCGACGGTCGCTTGGTTGGAGGAGCGCGGGTGGGTGCGCATGAGGGCCGTACTCGCGGTCGGTGCTGTGGTCTGGCTGCTGGGCATGGTGCTGGACTTCTCATTCAACATTTGGTCCGGCGTGGCGTGGCAGGGCAGAACCCTGTTCGAGCTGTTTAACTTCGTCAGCTCGGATATCATGCTGCCCCTTGGGGGATTTCTGATCGCGTTGTTCGCCGGTTGGATGGTGTCCGAACGTTCGCTGCGCAGGGAATTGGGCGTGAGCCGTCCGCTGTTGCGCCTATGGCTGCTGGTACTGCGGTACGTGACGCCAGTCGGAGTGCTGCTGATCTTTTTGAATGCCCTGGGACTGATTCGGGGAGCTTTATGACGACATTGAGCCGTAGTGCGCTGGTGCCTTATGCGCCGTACGAAATGTATGCGCTGGTTAACGAGATCGAGCGCTATCCGGAGTTCCTGCCGTGGTGTAAGTCCACGCAGATCCACGAACGCAGCGAGGACGAGGTGCGTGCGACCATCGACATGGCCAAGGGCAGCATGCGCAAGTCGTTCACTACACGCAACAACATGCAGAACGACAAGATGATAGAGATCAGCCTGGTCGATGGGCCGTTCAGTCACTTGCATGGCTTCTGGCGTTTCGACTTGCTGGGGGAGAAGGCCTGCAAGGTATCGCTGGATATCGAGTTCGATTTCTCCAATCGTCTGCTTGGCCTCGCGGTGGGGCCGATGTTCGGGCAGATCGTCGCCTCGCTGGTCGATGCCTTCGTCAAGCGTGCGCGAGATGTGTACGGGCCTCGGTGAATACGGAGGCAAGATGAAAGCGCCCGATTGTCAGGCATATTTTATGGTTGAGGTGGCCTATGCAAGGCCGGATCGGCAGCTGCTTCTGTCTCTGCCGGCCCATGCAGGTATGCGCCTGGATGAAGCCGTGCGGCGCTCAGGCGTACTCGAGCGGTATCCGGAGATCGATCTGGAACATTGTCGAATCGGCGTATTCGGCAAGCTGCGTCGGCCTGATGACCGGGTGCGCCCTGGTGACCGTATTGAGATTTACCGATCATTGATCGCCGACCCGAAGGAAAGCCGGCGACGGCGCGCTGCGCGGCCGGCTTGAGGGCGGCTGGTGGCCGGGGATATGCCACGAGGCCGTGGCCTTCTCTACGGTTTTTGTTTCGTTTTTTCGCCGCCTCTGACGATGCGCACGAGATGCTTGTCGGCGAAATAGAGAGTTAAGTGTTTGGTGATGGTTTTGCCGAAGCTCGGCTGGTCGTAGTAGGTGTAGTCCCAGCGGTTGGGATTGAAGGCGTCAACCAATAGCGGCTCGCCCAGAATGAAACGCACCTGGGATTCGCTCATGCCGGTTTTGAGCTGGGCCAGCGCCTGCTTGTCGACGACGTTGCCCTGCTGTATGGGAGGGCGATAGCCTTGGAACCAGCCGCAGCCGCCCAGTGCTAGAATGAGGGCCGCGATAAGCGAAATGCGTATGTGTTTCATTCGTGTTCGTCTGGAGTGCATGCGGAGCGTATCATAGCAGGTTGTGGTTCTGCGGAGTCGGCGAGGCGGGTCCGGAGGCTTGCGGCCATCGTATCAGGCGAGGAGGGCGTATGCCGACATCCGAGGGGCAGGAACTCAAGCGAGCGGGGCTGAAGGTGACCCTGCCGCGCATGAAGATATTGGAAATACTGGAAACGGCAGAACCGAGTCATTTGACCGCCGAGGACATTTACCGGCGTTTGCTGGAGTCCGGCGAGGAGATTGGTCTGGCTACGGTGTACCGAGTGCTGACGCAGTTCGAGGCCGCCGACCTTGTTCACCGCCACCATTTCGAAGGTGGGCAGGCGGTTTTCGAACTCGATCGCGGGCATCATCACGATCATATCGTGTGCGTGGAATGCGGCCACGTCGAGGAGTTCTACGACGAGATGATCGAGGCCAGGCAGAAAGCAGTTGCCGCCGAGGCCGGTTTCGAGATCAGCGATCATTCGCTGATCCTGTATGGGCGCTGCAAGCGGCCTGATTGTCCGAACCGGCGCGATGCGTTGACCTAGTCGGTGCATTGGTGGTCCGCTGTTTGTTCGCGGCGGAACTGAGTTGAAACTCGTTGTATCGGGATGGCTGAGCCATTTTGAGTACGAGTCGCTGCCCTGTTTTTGGTCAGGGCATGCGTGGCGCTGAAGCATTTCTAAAGCCCTTTTGCTCGGCTGTTGAAGGGGGCGTGAATCAGCGCTGGTGGTTCTGGTCTTGTGCGTCTCGATGCGATGCACTCGTTGGCTGTGGCAGCTTGTTTCGGGTGCGATTTGAAGTATGGGGATTCTCTCTGAATTAGCGATGTACCCGAAACGGGCCTCGGAGCTAAAAACAGGAAAAGATTTTGCCGACACCTCAATTCCCGCTCGAAATCACTCCCAAGCGTTCAACGCAGATGCTGATTCCGTTCGGGAAAGAGGCAAACACCTTCAAGCGTCAGCCTGCGCGATCCGTAGCATCTCTTTGGCGTGGGCGCGCGTCTGTTCGGTCATACGCATGCCGCCAAGCATGCGCGCCAGCTCTTCGATACGGGTGGCCGGTTCGGCGAGCCTGAGAATCTGCGTCTGGGTGGAGTTGCTGCCCTTGACCTTGCTGACGGCAAGATGGTGATGCGCCTGCGCGGCGACCTGCGGCAGATGCGTGACGCAGAGTACCTGATGGCGGCTGCCCAGCGAGCGCAGCATGCGGCCGACCACTTCGGCGACGCCGCCACCGATGCCGCTGTCGACTTCATCGAAAATCAGCGTCGGGATGCGCTTGTCGTGAGTCGCGGCAAGCTGTATAGCCAGGCTGATACGAGACAGTTCGCCGCCTGAGGCGACCTTGGCCAGAGCTTGCTGTGGCTGGCCCGGATTGGCGCTGACCTTGAATTCGATGCGATCGCAGCCATGTGCCGTGGGTGGGCCGTCCGGCGTGCTGGTGACTTCGACGCTGAAGCGGCCGCCTTCCATGCCTAACGTCTGCATCGCCTCGGTTACGCTGCGTTCGAGTGTGGCGGCGCTATTGCGCCGGGCCGCGCTGATTGCGTCTGCCTGCGTCCGCCAGGTGGCTTCGCTCGTCTCCAATTCGGCGGCCAGTTCGATCCGCCGCGCGTCGGCGTGCGCGAGTCCGTCCAGTTCGGCGCTCAGTTCATTGAGGCGCCCGGCAAGTTCCTCCGGTTCACAGCGGTGTTTGCGCGCCAGCGACTGGAGTTGGGCGATGCGGGTCTCGACGGCGTCGAGGCGTTCCGGGTCGAGTTGCAGGCCGTCGAGGTAGTGGCGCAGCTCTCCGGCGGCTTCGTCGATCTCGATCTGGGCGTTGCGCAACAGCTCCACGCTGGCGCCGAGTGCGGCATCGTGACGGCCGGCCTCCTCGAGCGCACCGAGCGCCTGGGTCAGGAGGCTGTGCACGTCCGGTTCGCCGTCGAACAGGAGGGAATGAGTTTGCTGTACGTTTTCCAGCAGCTGTCCCGCGTGCGCTAGACGCTCATGCTGCTCGGACAGTTCGGCGAATTCGCCGGCAACCGGGGCGGCCGTTTGCAACTCGTCGACCTGAAACGTCAGGAAGTCGAGGCGTTCCTGACGCTGGTCGTCGGCGAGGCTCATGGCATCCAGACGTTCGCGCAGCCGCTGCCAGGCGCGGAATTGCCCGGCGAGGGTCAGCAATGCGTCGGCGTGCCCTGCCTGCAGGTCGAGTATGTCGCGTTGGTGATCACGATGCCCTAGGACTTGATGTGCGTGCTGGCCATGGATGCTGACCAACTGCTCGCCGAGTTCACGCAGCATCTGCAGTGTGGCCGGTGAGCCGTTGAGGTAAGCGCGCGAGCGTCCGTCCTGGCCGATGACGCGGCGCACCACGCATTCTTCGCCCGTATCGAGGTCGCGCTCGGCGAGCCAGGTCTGGGCGTCGGGAACGTCGGCAAGATCGAGCGTTGCGCTGATCTCCGCGCGTTCGCGGCCGGCGCGTACCACGCTGCTGTCGGCACGATCGCCGAGAACCAGGCCGATGGCGTCGACCAGGATCGATTTTCCGGCGCCGGTCTCGCCGGTCAGTGCGGTCATGCCGCCTTCCAGATCGAGTTCGAGCCGGTCGATGATGGCGAAATCGCGAATCAGGATGTGAGTGAGCATACGTATCCGTCAACGGCGAGAAACAGGGTGCTGATACTCGTCGTATCAGACATGAACGAGCCGCATTTGTCTAACCGGCATCGCTTCGCAGTCAATTCCGCCACCTCAGTGCTTCTCACCCCAGCGCAGCTTGGCGCGCAGGATGTGAAAATGGTCGTAGTCGGGTGGGTGCAGCAGGCGCAGCATGGCGGGTTTCTGCCGGATGCGGATGCGGTCGCCGGGCTGCAGCCTGGTGGTCGTGTGCCCGTCGAAGGCGACTTGCGACGCGGTTTGGTTCTGCTCGTACAGCACAATCTCGATCTGCGACTGGGCGCCGATGACGATTGGGCGGTTGCTCAGCGTATGCGGGCAGATCGGCACCAGCAGAATGGCCGCGAGCGCCGGGCTGATGACGGGCCCCCCGGCCGAAAGCGCATAGGCGGTGGAGCCTGTGGGGGTGGATACGACGAGCCCGTCCGCACGCTGGCTGTTGACGAAGCGGTGGTCGACGAAGGTGTCGAACTCGATCATGCGTACTACTTCGTGGCTGTGGAGGACGACGTCGTTGAGAGCATCCTGTCGGGTTACCAGGGTGCCGTCGCGCCAGACTTCGCTGTGCAGCAAGGCGCGGGATTCCTCCACGAAGTGTCCGGCTAGGATGGTGTCGATCACCGGCAACATGCGTTCTGGCAAGACGTCGACCAGGAAGCCGAGGCGCCCGAGATTGACGCCGACCAACGGTACGTCGTCGTCGGCCAGCGAGCGGCTTGCATTGAGCAGGGTGCCGTCGCCCCCGACCACGATGGCTAGGTCGCAGCGCTGCCCGATGGTGGCTCGGGAATGCAGTGTCTCGGTGGGCAGCAGTCCCTCGGCGCTTTCGTCCAGCAGTGTTTCGTAGGCGTGTTCCCGCAAGTGCTCAAGCAACTGTGCGAGCGGTGTCGCGAGGCGGGGGTCGTCGCGCTTCGCGATGACGCCGATAGTCTGAAATGGCTTCATAAACAGTTGCTTGTCTGTTGTTTGGTGGATTGTCTTGACAGCTTGCGGGTCTATTGTAATGATCCTGAGCGACTTGTTGCACACATCAGCGCAATGGCGCAGACAACGCAGAACTTCCAAAACGACAGTGCGCTGAATGATCGCTCCCTACGCATCCTCAAGGTGCTTGTGGAGGAGTACATTCGCCATGGACAGCCGATCGGATCGGGGACTTTGTCGCGTACTTCGGGGCTGAAGCTCAGCTCCGCGACGGTGCGCAATGTCGTTGCCGACCTGGAGGCTATGGGGTTCGTGCGCTCGCCGCATACTTCCGCCGGCCGTGTTCCCACCGCGCTAGGCTACCGCCTGTTCGTCGATACGTTGCTCAAGCAGTGTCCACCCGTTGCCGGGGATTTGAAGCGCATGCGCGTCCAGTTGGATCCGGATCGCGCTGCCGGCGATCTGGTCGAGTCGGCCTCCGACGTACTGTCAGGCATCACTCATCTGGCCGGAGTGGTGACTCTGCCCCGCGGCATTCAGTCCGCCTTACGACAGATCGAATTCCTGCCGCTGTCCGGGCAGCGCGTGCTGGCCATTCTGGTGATGAATCAGCGTGATGTGCAGAACAGGATCATTCAGCTCGACCGCGATTATTCGAAGTCCGAGCTGGAGCAAATGGCCAACTACCTCAATACGCATTTCGCCGGTCGCGACCTGCGCGCGATTCGTGGCGAACTGCTGCGCGAACTCGATGAGATGCGCGCGGACATGGACCGCCTGATGCGCAGCGCTATCGAACTGGGCGGCAAGGCGCTGGCCGACGAAGAGCCCGGAGAGGGCGGTTACATACTGGCGGGGCAGGGTAATCTGCTCGAATACCAGGAGCTGGCGGATCTGGATCGCCTGCGCGCGCTGTTCTCGGCGTTTGCCGAGCGGCGCAAGATACTGCATCTGCTGGACAAGAGCGCCAGCGCCGAGGATGTGCAGATATTCATCGGCCACGAATCGGGTTACGACGTGTTCGACTATCTGAGCGTGGTCGCGGCGCCGTACACCGTCAACGGCGAGGTGATTGGCGTGCTTGGCGTGATCGGGCCGACGCGCATGCCCTACGACCGGGTGATCCCGGTGGTGGATATTACGGCCCGCATGCTCGGAGAAGCGCTCGATTCGCGGAGCTGAGACGCGCACGCGCGCGTCGGTCATGGCGCATACCCTTGAAGTTTTTTCCCCTGACCCCAGTTACTGGCGGGATCGCCGGATTCCCTTCGCGGAGTCCGCGTGTCGCGATTATTCAATGGGAACTTGGAGCAATCACTCATGAGTGAAAAGAATCCACAGGAACGCGACGAAACGCAGTCGCCCGAAGAGGTCGCCACCGAGCAGGCCCCGGGGGATGCGCTCGACGTCCTGCAACGGGATCTCGAGGCCATGGAGGACAAGGCGAAGGAGCATTGGGACCAGTTTCTGCGCACCCAGGCCGAGTTGGAGAACCTGCGCCGCCGTGCCGAGCGTGATCTGGAGAATGCGCACAAATACGCTTTGGAGCGTTTCGCCGGCGAACTGCTGCCGGTCAAGGACAGCCTCGAGATGGGCCTGGACGCCGCAGCCGGCGGCGAGGCCGAGAAAATTCGCGAGGGTATGGAGCTGACGCTGCGCATGCTGACGCAAGTGCTCGAGAAGTTCGGCATCCAGGAGATCAATCCCGCTGGCGAGCGCTTCGACCCCGAACGCCACCAGGCGATGACGGCGCAGCCCACCGACGAATGTCCGCCGAACACCGTGCTGACGGTCATGCAGAAGGGTTATCTGTTGAACGACCGCCTGCTGCGGCCGGCCATGGTAATGGTCTCGAAAGCGCCGGAGTGAGGGCGCAGGGCGGAGCGCCTTGAATTTTCGGGCTGCGCCCCAACGATTTATTCCAACGTTTCACCAGAAATTCCGAATATCAGGTTGGAGAACACAAGACATGGGTAAGATCATCGGTATCGACCTCGGCACCACGAACTCCTGCGTTGCGGTGATGGAGGGCGGCAAGGCCAAGGTCATCGAAAACAGCGAAGGCGACCGCACCACGCCGTCGATCATCGCGTTCGGCGACGAGGAGGTGCTGGTCGGCCAGTCGGCCAAACGCCAGGCCGTCACCAATCCCACCAATACCTTGTTCGCGGTCAAGCGCCTGATCGGGCGCCGCTTCGACGAGCGCGAGGTACAGAAGGACATCAAGCTCGTTCCCTACCAGATCGTCAAGGCCGACAACGGCGACGCCTGGGTCGAGGCCAGAGGCAAGAAGATGGCGCCGCCCGAGGTCTCCGCGCGCGTGCTGATGAAGATGAAGAAGACGGCGGAAGACTATCTCGGCGAGCCCGTGACCGAGGCGGTCATCACTGTGCCGGCCTATTTCAACGACTCGCAGCGCCAGGCGACCAAGGATGCCGGCAAGATCGCCGGGCTGGAAGTCAAGCGCATCATCAATGAGCCGACTGCCGCTGCACTGGCCTTCGGTATGGACAAGAAGGGTGGCGACCGCAAGATCGCGGTTTACGATCTGGGCGGCGGCACCTTCGATATCTCCATCATCGAGATCGCTGACGTTGACGGCGAGATGCAGTTCGAGGTGCTGGCGACCAACGGCGACACCTTCCTCGGCGGTGAGGACTTCGACATGAGGCTCATCGACTACCTGGCCGATGAGTTCAAGAAGGAGCAGGGCATCGACCTGCGCGGCGATCCGCTGGCCATGCAGCGCCTCAAGGAAGCTGCCGAGAAGGCCAAGATCGAGCTGTCTTCCGCGCAGCAGACCGAGGTCAACCTGCCCTACGTCACCGCCGACCAGACCGGCCCCAAGCACCTGAATGTCAAGGTTACGCGTGCCAAGCTCGAGTCTCTGGTCGAGGAACTGCTCACCCGCTCAATCGAACCCTGCAAGCTCGCGCTCAAGGATGCCGGTCTGTCGACCTCCGAGGTCGACGACGTCATCCTGGTCGGCGGTCAGACCCGTATGCCGAAGGTGCAGGAAGCGGTCAAGGACTTTTTCGGCAAGGAGCCGCGCAGGGACGTCAACCCGGACGAGGCTGTGGCCATCGGTGCGGCGATCCAGGGTGGGGTGCTCGGCGGCGACGTCAAGGACGTGTTGCTGCTCGACGTCACTCCGCTGTCGCTGGGCATCGAGACCCTGGGCGGCGTGATGACCAAACTCATCGAACGCAACACCACGATCCCGACCAAGGCGAACCAGGTGTTCTCCACCGCTGACGACAACCAGACGGCGGTGACGGTGCACGTGCTACAGGGCGAACGCGAGAGTGCGGCGAACAACAAGTCGCTGGGACGCTTCGATTTGGCCGATATTCCGCCGGCTCCGCGAGGCGTGCCGCAGATCGAGGTCACCTTCGATATTGATGCCAACGGCATTCTCAACGTGTCCGCCAAGGACAAGGCTACAGGCAAAGAGCAGTCGATCGTCATCAAGGCCTCCTCCGGCCTGTCCGACGACGAGATCGACAATATGGTCAAGGATGCCGAGGCGCACCGCGACGAGGATAAGAAGTTCCAGGAGTTGGTGGCCGTGCGCAATCAGGCCGACAACCTGGTCCACGCCACCGAAAAGTCGCTTAAGGAAAACAGCGACAAGATCTCGGACGAGGAGAAGGCTGAAGTCGAGCAGGCGGTCGAAGCTTTGCGAGAAGCGCTCAAGAGCGACGACAAGGACGCCATCGACGCCAAGACTCAGGCTCTGGGCGAGGCTTCCGGCAAGATCGCCGAGAAGCTCTACAGTCAGGATGCGGCGGCTGGAGCCGGTGAGGCGGAAGCCTCGGCGCAGGGCGCGTCGGAGTCCAAGAAGGATGACGACGTGGTTGATGCGGAGTTCGAAGAGGTCAAGGAAAACAAGAAGTAAGTGAGTCGAGGCGGCGATTTTCGGGCCGCCGTCAAAACGATCCGTCGGGGGTGGTGGTTCGGCATTGGAAAAGCAATGCCTGAATCCCGCCCCCGACGTTTGATCGTCGACGCTGCAGGCGGCATGGTTCCGGATCAACGGAGTCGGCGCAGTGACCGGCAATGTTTCTCGGGGTTTTCAGTACACATATGTCAAAACGCGATTATTACGAAGTGTTGGGTGTGGAGCGCACGGCAACCGACGCCGAACTGAAGAAGGCGTATCGCCGTCTGGCGATGAAATACCATCCGGATCGCAACCCGGACGACGAAGAGGCCATGGAGCATTTCAAAGAGGCCAAAGAGGCCTATGAGGTGCTTTCCGATGCGCAGAAGCGAGCCGCTTACGATCAGTTCGGCCATGCCGGGGTGGATCCGGGAGCGGCTGGAGGCGGAGCCGGCTTCGGCGGCGCCGGCTTCGGCGACATCTTCGGGGATATTTTCGGTGACATCTTCGGCGGAGGGCGCGGCGGTCGTGAGCGCGCCTATCGCGGTTCGGATCTGCAGTACAACCTCGATCTGACGCTTGAGGAGGCCGTGTTCGGCACCGAGGTGCAGATCCGCGTGCCAACCGTCGTCGCTTGCGAGACCTGCGGCGGTAGCGGCGCGAAGCCGGGTACCAGTCCTCAGACCTGCTCGACCTGCGGGGGTGTTGGCCAGGTGCGCATCCAGCAGGGTTTCTTCTCCGTTCAGCAGACTTGCCCGCGTTGTCACGGTAGCGGACAGGTGATCAGCGACCCGTGCGCGGCCTGCCACGGCGAGGGACGTGTGCGCGAGTCCAAGACTCTGTCGGTCAAGGTCCCGGCCGGGGTCGACACCGGCGACCGCATTCGGCTCGCCGGCGAGGGCGAGGCGGGCGTGAACGGTGGTCCCGCGGGGGACCTCTACGTACAGATTCGCGTCAAGCCGCACAAGATATTCACCCGCCAGGGTGATGACTTGCAGTGTGATGTGCCGATCAGCTTCGCCACTGCCGCTTTGGGTGGCGAGATCGATGTTCCCACGCTGGGCGGACGGGCTAAACTCAAGATTCCAGCGGAAACGCAGAGCAACCGACAGTTCCGTTTGCGTGGCAAGGGCATCAAGCCTGTGCGTGGCGGCCCTGAAGGGGATCTGCTGTGTCGCGTGAGCGTGGAGACGCCGGTTAATCTGACGCGTGAACAGAAGGAGATGCTGCAGTCCTTCGAGGACTCGCTCAGGAGTGGCGGAAAACGGCACAATCCGCAGGCACACGGCTGGTTGGATGGTGTGAAGGGCTTTTTCGAAGACCTTAAATCCTGGCTGCATTGAGGGGCTGGTCCGGCTCCCGTTTCCAGGGTGGTCAGGTTTCACAGCCTTGAAAGGGGGAGTTATGAGCGACGACAATCATGTGCGTGCGAAATTGGAGCGCGAGCGAGTGGATGACGGACGGCGGCGGTTGTTGGGCGGCGGCGTCATCGCCGGCGCCGGCCTGGTCGGGTTGGCTTCGGCGCGGGTGGCGCAGGCCTCCGACGAACTCCGCTTCCCGGGCGACCCGGCTGCGCACAAGGTCGTGTATCAGTTCAACAAGATTGATGCCGATTACCAGGAGCATGTGTTGTTCTCGGTCGGCGCCTTGCTGCGCGCCTATCCGGACAACGTGGACATCGCGGTGGTCGCGTTCGGACCCGGCATACATATTCTTGGCAAGCACCCGCAACGCCCGGTCAGCGAGTTGACCCGCCAGCGCGTATCGAGCCTTGCGCAGTACGGTGTGCAGTTCCACGCCTGTGGCAATACGATGAAGAGCCTGAAGTGGACCGATGCGGACCTGCTGCCGTTCGCCAAGCGGGTCGAGGTCGGTGCGGCGGATCTGATGGAGTTGCAGGAGCAGGGTTATGCCTACATCAGTTGGTGACAAATCGAGGGATCACGGATGACGCGAATTGCGGTGGTAGGTGCCAGCGGTCGCATGGGACGCAGCCTGGTGGAGGCTTCGCTGGCTCAGGACGGCGTCGAACTGGCTGCAGCGATCGATCGGGCCGGCAGCGACGCGGTCGGGCGTGATGCCGGAGAGCTTGCCGGCGTCGGCGCCATCGGTGTGTCGGTGGTTGATGATCTGGAGAAGGTCGCGCAGGACTTCGACGTGCTGATCGACTTCACCCTGCCCGAGGCCACTCTGGTGCATGCCGAGTTCTGTCGCAGGTACGGCAAGCGCATGGTCATCGGCACCACGGGCTTCGGCACCGGGCAGCGCGCGGAACTCGATGCGGTAGCCGAGGATATCGCCCTGGTGTTGGCCCCGAACATGAGCGTCGGCGTCAATCTCTGTCTCAAGCTGCTCGATACGGCGGCCCGCGTCCTGGGCGACGAGGTAGACATCGAGATCGTCGAGGCCCATCACCGCCACAAGGTCGACGCTCCGTCGGGCACCGCGCTGCGTATGGGCGAGGTGGTCGCCGAGGCGCTGGGGCGCGATCTTGACGAGTGCGCCGTCTACGGCCGCGAGGGCCGGACCGGCGCGCGCGAGCGCAAGACCATCGGTTTCGAGACCATTCGCGCCGGCGATATCGTGGGTGAGCACACGGTGATGTTTGCCGGTCTCGGAGAGCGGGTCGAGATCGTGCACAAGGCTTCCAGTCGAATGACCTTCGCCAATGGTGCGCTGCGCGCTGCGCGGTGGGTCATGGGGCGTGAGCGCGGCCGCTACGATATGCAGGACGTTCTGGAAATGGGCTGACGATGGGTTGTATAGAGGCGGCTGCACGCGTGGACATGGCCCTGGGCCTCGCGTAAAATCGCGCTTCGCCTGATGAAGAGCTGGTGCGCGCGGCGTCGACGACGCCCGGCGCCTTTGCGCACGCCTGCACTGCGCTTCTTCGCGGCTGCAAACGTTAATCCGCGACGGGATAGGCTGATGCCTTCCCGTTTTCTGTATCTGGATGGGTGATCAAGTTGAAACGACCTGCGTTGTTAGCACTTGAAGACGGGAGTCTCTTTCACGGAGAGGCGATTGGCGCCGGTGGCGAGAGTGTTGGCGAGGTGGTTTTCAATACGGCGTTGACTGGCTATCAGGAGATTCTTACCGATCCTTCCTACGCGCGCCAGATCGTTACGCTGACCTACCCGCATATCGGCAACGTAGGCGCCAACACAGAGGACGAGGAGTCCGCGCAGATTTTCTCCAGCGGTCTGGTGGTGCGCGATTTGCCACTGCGCAGTTCCAACTGGCGCTCGCAGGGCTCCCTGGAGGACTATCTGAGGCAGTGCGGCGTGGTGGCGATCGCCGGCATCGACACCAGGCGCTTGACGCGCATCCTGCGCGACAAGGGTGCGCAGAACGGCTGTCTCCAGGCTGACGAGGTGGATGTCGAACGGGCGCTGGCAGCCGCGTGCGGTTTCCCGGGCCTCAAAGGCATGGATCTGGCGCGCGAAGTGACCACCGGCAAGCCCTATGAGTGGCACGACGGCTCTTGGCTCGAGACTGGTGGTTTCGCCGCCTACGAGGCATCCGATCAGCCTCTGCATGTGGTCGCCTATGATTTCGGCGTGAAACGCAACATCCTGCGCATGCTTGCCGACCGCGGTTGCCGTATCACCGTCGTGCCGGCCCAGACGCCGGCGGATGAAGTGTTGGCGCTGCAGCCCGATGGCGTGTTCCTGTCCAATGGCCCCGGCGATCCGGAACCCTGTGACTACGCGGTTGAGTCGATTCGCGCGCTGCTTGAGCGCAAGCTGCCCGTGTTCGGCATCTGTCTCGGTCATCAGTTGCTGGGCCTGGCCAGCGGCGCCAGTACCACCAAGATGAAATTCGGCCATCACGGCGCCAACCACCCGGTGCAGGATCTGGATAGCGGGCGTGTCATGATCAGCTCACAGAATCATGGTTTCGCCGTCGACGAGACGAGTCTGCCGCCGGTCCTGCGGGCGACCCATCGCTCGCTGTTCGACGGCAGCTTGCAGGGCGTCGAGCGTACCGATTGTCCTGCCTTCAGTTTCCAGGGACATCCGGAGGCGAGTCCGGGGCCGCACGACGTGGCCGGCCTTTTCGACCGTTTCATCGAACTCATGCGTGCCTGAGGCAGGCTCTCGGACTATCTGAAGACTATGCCAAAACGTTCTAATATCAAAAGTGTTCTTATCGTCGGTGCCGGGCCGATCGTGATCGGGCAAGCCTGTGAATTCGACTATTCCGGAGCGCAGGCCTGCAAGGCGTTGAAGGAAGAAGGCTTCCGGGTCATTCTGGTCAATTCCAACCCGGCCACGATCATGACCGATCCCGAGATGGCGGATTCGGTCTACATCGAGCCCATCGAATGGCGTAGCGTGGAACGCATCATCGCCGCCGAACGACCCGATGCGCTGCTGCCGACCATGGGCGGCCAGACCGCGCTCAACTGCGCGCTGGACCTGGCGCGCGAGGGCGTTCTCGAACGCTATGGCGTGGAAATGATCGGTGCGGACCAGGACGCCATCGACATGGCCGAAGACCGCGAGCGTTTCCGCCGGGCGATGGGCGATATCGGCCTGGAATGCCCGCGCGCGTCGATCGCGCACAGTTTCGAGGAGGCTTTGCAGGCGCAGGCCAGCATCGGCTATCCGGTGATCATCCGGCCGTCCTTCACCATGGGCGGCAGCGGCGGCGGCATTGCTTATAACCGCGAGGAGTTCGAGGAGATCGTCAAGCGCGGCCTGGAACTGTCGCCGACGCATGAAATCCTGCTGGAAGAGTCCGTACTCGGCTGGAAAGAGTACGAGATGGAAGTCGTGCGCGACCACGCCGATAACTGCATCATCATTTGCTCGATCGAGAACCTCGACCCGATGGGTGTGCACACCGGTGACTCGATCACCGTGGCGCCGGCGCAGACGCTCACCGACAAGGAATACCAGCGCATGCGCGATGCCTCGCTCGCCGTGCTGCGCAAGATCGGCGTCGACACGGGTGGTTCGAACGTGCAGTTCGCCGTTGATCCGGAGACGGGGCGCCTGCTGGTCATCGAAATGAATCCGCGCGTTTCGCGTTCCTCGGCGCTGGCCTCCAAGGCGACCGGTTTCCCCATCGCCAAGGTCGCGGCCAAGCTTGCTGTCGGCTACACGCTGGACGAACTGCGCAACGAAATCACCGGCGGCGCCACGCCGGCCTCTTTCGAGCCGACCATCGATTACGTGGTCACCAAGATCCCGCGCTTCACTTTCGAGAAGTTTCCGCGGGCCGATCGCCGACTGACCACGCAAATGAAGTCGGTCGGCGAGGTGATGGCGATCGGGCGCAGCTTCCAGGAGTCCTTCCAGAAGGCCCTGCGCGGTCTGGAGATCGGCGTCGACGGTCTTAACGAGATGGTCGATCCGGCGGATGGCGAGGAGGCGCTGGCGCGCGTGCGGCAGGAACTGCGCGTGCCGAGCGCCGAGCGCATCTGGTATGTCGGTGACGCTTTCCGCCTAGGGCTGAGTTTGGAGGACGTGTTCGGGCTCACGCACATCGATCCCTGGTTCCTGGCGCAGATCGAGGATCTGGTGCTCACCGAGAACGACCTCAAGGGCACGTCGATGGATGCGCTCGACGTGGATGCGCTGCGCGGCCTCAAGCGCAAGGGTTTCTCCGATCGCCGTCTCGCACGCCTGTTGGACGAGACCGAAAAAACCCTGCGTCGGCGGCGCCACGAACTCGGCGTGCGCCCCGTCTACAAGCGGGTAGACACCTGCGCCGCCGAGTTTGCTACCTCCACAGCCTATCTGTATTCCACCTACGAGGAGGAGTGCGAGGCGCTGCCTTCTCAGCGCGACAAGATCATCGTGCTTGGCGGCGGCCCGAACCGCATCGGCCAGGGCATCGAGTTCGATTACTGCTGCGTGCATGCCTCGCTGGCTCTGCGCGAGGACGGTTACGAGTCGATCATGGTCAACTGCAATCCGGAGACCGTGTCGACCGATTACGATATCTCCGATCGCCTGTACTTCGAGCCGCTAACTCTGGAGGATGTGCTGGAGATCATCGAGATCGAGAGTCCGAAAGGAGTGGTGGTACAGTACGGCGGGCAGACGCCGCTCAAGCTGGCACGCGATCTGGAGGCCGCCGGCGCGCCGATCATCGGCACATCGCCCGAGTCCATCGATCTGGCCGAGGATCGCGAACGTTTCCAGCAGCTGATCGGCGAACTCGAACTGATGCAGCCGCCCAACCGCACCGCACGCAGCGAGGCCGAGGCGACGCGGCTGGCCGAGCAGGTCGGTTATCCGGTCGTGGTGCGCCCGTCCTACGTGCTCGGCGGACGGGCGATGGAGATCGTCTACAACGAAGAGGATCTGCAGCGCTACATGCGCGAGGCGGTCAAGGTTTCCAACGACGCCCCGGTGTTGCTGGACCACTTTCTGGACGATGCTATCGAGGTGGATGTCGACGCGATCTGCGACGGCGAGGATGTGATGATCGGCGGCATCATGCAGCATATCGAACAGGCTGGCGTACATTCCGGCGATTCGGCCTGTTCGCTGCCGACCTACTCGCTGGACGAGGGGATTCTGGATCGCATGCGCGAGCAGGTGCGCAGCATGGCGCTGGGCCTGAAGGTCGTCGGTCTGATGAATACCCAGTTCGCGATCAAGGGAGACGATATCTATGTGCTGGAGGTGAACCCGCGCGCCTCGCGTACGGTGCCGTTCGTCTCCAAGGTGGTCGGCTTGCCGCTGGCCAAGATAGCCGCACGCTGCATGGCGGGGCGCAGCCTGCGCGAACAAGCGATGGGCGGCGAGGTCAAACCGCCTTACTTCGCGGTGAAGGAGGCGGTGTTCCCCTTTATCAAGTTCCCCGGCGTCGACCCGATCCTGGGGCCGGAAATGAAGTCCACCGGCGAAGTGATGGGTGTTGGCCGCAGCTTCGGCGAAGCCTTCGCCAAGGCCCAGCTCGGCGCCGGTGTGGAGCTGCCGCGCGGTGGGCGCGCGTTCATCAGCGTGCGCGATGAGGACAAGGCGGGTGCGGTGGAAGTGACCCGAGTGCTGCTGTCGCGCGGCTTCCAGGTCGTGGCCACCAGCGGTACGGCGGCGGCTCTTCAGGCGGCGGGTCTGGAGTGCGAGGTCGTGAACAAGGTCACGGAAGGGCGTCCGCACATCGTCGATATGATCAAGAACGACCAAATCGACCTGATCGTCAACACGACGGCGAACAAGCAGGCCATCGCGGACTCCTTTACCATTCGCCGCGAGGCGTTGCAGCACAAGGTGACGTACACCACCACGGTCGCCGCGGCGATCGCCATGGGGCACGCGATGGAATTCCTGGAGAACGAAGCGGTTTACCGCTTGCAGGATTTACACAAGGAGAACTTGAACATGGAGAATCGGCGATGAGCAAGGTGCCGTTGACGCTCCGTGGAGCCGAAATGCTCAAGACGGAGCTGCAGAAGCTCAAATCGGAAGAGCGCCCGCGCGTCGTGGCGGCGATCGCCGAAGCGCGTGCGCATGGCGATCTAAAGGAAAACGCCGAATATCATGCGGCGCGCGAGCAGCAGGGCTTCATCGAAGGACGCATCAAGGAGATCGAGGCCAAGCTGAGCAACGCGCAGGTGATCGACGTCACCAAGCTGAACGCGGGCGGCAAGGTCGTGTTCGGTGCGACGGTGGACCTGGCCGACGAAGACGGTGGGGACGAGGTGACCTATCAGATCGTCGGCGAGGACGAGGCGGACATCAAGAATGGGCGCATCTCCGTCAGTTCGCCCATCGCGCGCGCGCTGATTGGCAAGGAGGAGGGCGACATTGCCGTGGTGCAGGCGCCCGGCGGAACCCGTGAGTACGAAGTCCTCGCCGTGCGTTACGTCTGATCTGGTTTCATTCGGGGCGTTTGCGGTAGATCGTGGCAGTGCCGCCGATACGCTGGATCAGTGTGGAGCCGGTCTGCGCAAGCAGTTGTTCGACGATGGTGTCGGCGTTTTCCCGGTCCGCCGCGATTTTGATCTTCAGCAGTTCGTGATGATCGAGCGCGAGTTCCAGTTCTTCCCTCAGGGCGTCGTGAAGCCCTTTTTGTCCGATCAGGATGACCGGCTTGAGATGATGCGCCTGGGCTTTCAGGTCGCGTCGTTGCTGCTTGTCCAATTCCATCGTGTTTGGTCCGTGCTTGTCGGGGCGCGCAGTGTAGGAGTTCAGGGTGGCGCGTAGCAAGAGCAGCAAACGCTGGTTGAAGGAGCATTTCGGCGATGCCTATGTGCAGAAGGCGCAGGCCGAGGGCATGCGCTCGCGTGCGGCCTACAAGCTGATCGAACTCGACGAGCGAACCGGTCTGTTCAAGCCGGGCATGGCCGTGGTCGACCTTGGAGCGGCTCCCGGAGGCTGGAGTCAGGTGGCGCGTGACCGCGTCGGGCCCAGTGGACGGGTGGTGGCTACGGACATCCTGATGATGGATGAACTGGCCGATGTGGAGTTTCTCCAGGGTGACTTTCGCGAGGAATCCGTGCTGCAGGCGTTGCTCGAACGGTTGGGCGGACGTGTGGCCGACCTTGTAATCTCGGATATGGCGCCCAATATAAGTGGCGTGGATGCGGTGGACCAACCGCGGGCCATGGTGTTGGCCGAGTTGGCCTTGGATATGGCGGAGCGTGTGCTCAAGCCCGGCGGGACGTTTGTGATGAAGCTGTTCCAGGGCGAGGGCTCCGATGCCTTTCTAATGGAGGTGCGCCGTCGTTTCGGTAAGGTTTCGGTACGCAAGCCGAAGGCGTCCCGTCCACGCAGTAGGGAAGTCTACATCGTGGCCGTGGGCCACAAACTGTAGTAATGTCCATTCGAGAGTGGACGGCGTATTGAGGTGTCGCCTTGAACGATCTGGTTAAAAACATCATCTTGTGGGCGGTCATTGCCGTCGTGCTGATGTCGGTATTCAACAACTTCAGTCAGCAGGGCGGATCTTCGTCGTCCGCGATGAGCTACTCGCAATTCATCGAAGCGGTGAAGAGCGGTCGCGTGCGCAGCGTGATGATCGACGGGGATACGCTCAAGGGCGTCACCGACGGCGGCGGCAAGTTCACCACGTATACTCCGCCCAACGATCCGGGCATGATCGGCGACCTGCTGAACAATGGGGTCGACGTCTCCGCTGCGGCGCCGAAGAAGGAGTCGCTGCTGCTGTCGATTCTGATCAGCTGGTTCCCGATGCTGTTGCTGATCGGCGTGTGGATATTCTTCCTGCGTCAGATGCAGGGCGGCGGCGGCGGTCGTGGAGCCATGTCCTTCGGCAAGAGCCGTGCACGCATGATGACCGAGGACCAGGTCAAGGTCACATTCGCCGACGTGGCGGGTGTCGAAGAGGCGAAGGAGGAAGTGGCCGAGTTGGTCGAATTCCTGCGCGATCCCGGCAAGTTTCAGAAACTCGGCGGCAAGATTCCCCGCGGCGTGCTGATGGTGGGTTCGCCCGGCACGGGTAAGACGCTGCTGGCCAAGGCCATTGCCGGCGAAGCCAAGGTGCCGTTCTTCAGCATCTCCGGTTCGGACTTCGTGGAAATGTTCGTCGGCGTCGGCGCTTCACGTGTGCGCGACATGTTCGAGCAGGCCAAGAAGCATGCGCCGTGCATCATTTTCATCGACGAGATCGACGCGGTTGGCCGCCATCGCGGTGCCGGCCTCGGCGGTGGGCACGACGAGCGCGAGCAGACCCTGAACCAGTTGCTGGTCGAGATGGACGGTTTCGAGGGTACCGAGGGTGTCATCGTGATCGCCGCGACCAACCGCCCAGACGTACTCGATCCCGCGCTGCTGCGTCCAGGGCGCTTCGACCGCCAGGTGGTGGTGCCGCTGCCCGACGTGCGCGGCCGTGAGCAGATTCTCAAGGTACACATGCGTCGTGTGCCGGTCGGCGACGATGTGCAGCCGTCTATCATCGCGCGGGGTACGCCAGGCTTTTCCGGTGCCGATCTGGCCAATCTGGTCAATGAGGCGTCGTTGTTCGCTGCGCGCGCAAACAAGCACACCGTGAATATGCTCGAGTTCGAGCGAGCCAAGGACAAGATCATGATGGGCTCCGAGCGTCGCTCCATGGTGATGAGCGACGAGGAGAAGAAACAGACTGCCTATCATGAGTCCGGGCACGCCATCGTCGGTCTCACCGTGCCGGATCATGATCCGGTGTACAAGGTCAGCATCATCCCGCGCGGGCGTGCGCTGGGCGTGACCATGTTCCTGCCCGAGGAAGACCGCTACAGCTACAGCAAGCAGCGTCTCGAGAGTCAGATTTCGAGTCTGTTCGGCGGCCGTATTGCCGAGGAGCTGATTTTCGGCGGCGAAAAGGTGACCACCGGTGCTTCCAACGACATCGAGCGAGCCACGGATATCGCGCGCAACATGGTGACCAAGTGGGGGCTGTCGCAGCGCCTCGGACCGCTCGCCTACAGCGAGGATGAGGGCGAGGTGTTCCTTGGGCGCAGCGTGACGCAGCACAAGCAGGTTTCCGACGAGACGGCGCATGCCATCGACGAGGAAATCCGTGCGGTAATCGAGCGCAACTACAACCGCGCGGTGCAGATCCTGACCGACAACATGGACAAGCTGCATCTGATGGCCGAAGCGCTGATCAAGTTCGAGACCATCGATACCAAGCAGATCGAAGACATCATGGCCGGCAAGCAGCCGCGTCCGCCGTCGGATTGGAGCGATGAGGGCCCCACCTCGGGACCGACCGCCCCGACCGGCGAAAAACAGCCTGACTCGGAGTCGGGCGGCGGCAAGATCGGCGATCCCGCCAGCCTGCATTGACCGATCGGCGATGACGGTGAGGTCCGCGGGGGCGGCGCCCGGTAATCGGGTGCCGCCCCATTCGTTGGAGCTGCGCTGTGCAGAGCAGTGCATCGACCTGTCCATGCCCCGCATCATGGGCATTCTGAACGTGACGCCAGACTCCTTTTCCGACGGCGGTCGCTACGATGCGCTGGAGCGCGCGCTAGCCCATGCCTGGGAGATGGTCGAGGAGGGCGCTGCGGTCATCGACGTCGGCGGCGAGTCCACGCGGCCCGGTGCGGCCGAGGTGCCTGAGGATGAGGAGCTGCGTCGTGTCGTCCCGGTTGTGCGACGATTGGCGCAGGAGTTGCCCGTGCCGATTTCTGTCGATACGCGGCGGGCGGAAGTGATGCGTCAGTGCATTGCCGAAGGCGCCGGCATGATCAACGACATCAATGCCTTGCAAGAGCCGGGAGCCCTCGAGGCTGTTGCGAACAGCTCTGTGGCCGTCTGCCTGATGCATATGCGCGGCCAACCGCGAACCATGCAGGAGGCGCCGCATTATTCCGACGTCGTCAAGGAGGTGCTGACGTTCCTGCGCCGTCGGCTGCGACGTTGCGAGGTGGCGGGTGTCGGCGCCGAACGTATCGTATTGGATCCGGGGGTCGGCTTTGGCAAGACCCCGGAGCACAATCTGGCGCTGCTCAGGGCCACTCCGCAACTGCTCGAGCTGGGCTGCCCGGTGTTGATCGGGGTTTCGCGCAAGAGCTTGATCGGAGCGCTGCTGGGTGGCGTCGAGGTGGAGAAGCGGCTGTTCGGCAGCGTCGGAGCGGCGGTCGCCGCCGCCCTGGCGGGGGCGCGTTTGCTGCGCGTTCACGACGTGCGGGCCACGCACGAAGCGGTGCAGGTCGCATGGGCCGTGCGGGCAAATACGAATGGGGAGAGCGATGAGCGATAAACGTCGATATTTCGGTACGGACGGTATTCGTGGCAGGGTCGGTTCGGCGCCGATGACGCCCGATTTCGTGTTGCGGCTCGGCTGGGCCGTCGGTCGCGTGTTGGCGCGGGAAGGCCGGCGCCTCATTCTGGTCGGCAAGGATACCCGTATCTCCGGATACATGTTCGAGTCCGTGCTCGAGTCGGGTTTGTCCGCTGCAGGCGTCAATACGCGACTGATTGGTCCGATGCCCACGCCCGGCGTGGCTTATCTGACGCGCACTTTTCGGGCCAATGCAGGGATCGTCATCAGCGCCTCGCACAATCCTTATTACGATAATGGTATCAAGTTCTTTTCCGGGCAGGGTACCAAGCTTCCGGATTCGGTAGAGGAGGCTATAGAAGAGGAACTCGAACGCGAGATGTCGGTGGTCGATTCCGCGGAGTTGGGCAAGGTCGAACGCATGCCGGATGCCGTCGGACGCTATATCGAGTTCTGCAAGAGTACGGTCCCGTCCGGCACCAATCTGCGAGGACTCAAGGTGGTCGTCGACTGCGCCAACGGGGCGACCTATCAGGTTGCGCCGGCTGTGTTCACCGAGTTGGGCGCCGAGGTGGTTTCGATCTGCGATGAGCCGGATGGATTGAACATCAATGCCGGTTGCGGTTCCACAAATCCGGAGAGGCTTGCCGATGCCGTGCTCAGTCAACATGCCGATCTCGGCATCGCGCTGGACGGCGACGGCGACCGCGTCATCATGGTCGACAGCGCCGGCGAGGCGGTCGACGGGGACGATCTGCTGTTTATCCTGGCTCGCGCGCGACTCAGGCGCGATGCGCTGGTCGGGGGCGTGGGCGGCACGTTGATGAGTAATCTTGGCCTCGAACTAGCCCTGTCCGAGTTGAGCGTACCTTTTGCGCGAGCGGCGGTTGGCGACAGGTATGTGATGGAGTTGCTGCAGGCCCAGGGCTGGCAGCTCGGTGGGGAGACGTCCGGTCATCTCATCTGTCTGGACCATCACACTACCGGTGACGGCATCATCGCGGCGCTGGAGGTGCTGGTCGAAGCGGCTGATAGCGGTTTGAGCCTGCAGGAGCTGAGGGCTGATTTCTACAAGTACCCGCAGGTGTTGGTCAATGTGCCAATGCACCGAGGTTTCGATCTGCAAGGCAACGCGCAAGTTGCCGAAGCGGTGAGGGACGTCGAATCGACGCTGGGGACGAAGGGCCGCGTTCTGCTGCGCCCCTCGGGTACGGAGCCGCTGCTTCGGGTGATGGTCGAGGGGCTTGAAGCTCGTCAGGTGCGCATGCTCGCCGATCAGCTGGCAGGTGCGGTGCGCGCTGCCCAGGCAGGCGAAGCGTTGTCTGTGGATTGATTTATGTGCGGGCCGACGGTAATCTTGCCCGCTTTCGCAAAGCGACATTGACGAGGTATCAACGATGCGACAGCGATTGGTTGCCGGCAACTGGAAATTGAATGGTTCCCGGGATCTGGTCCGTTCGCTCGTAGGCGCTTTGGTCGACGGAGCCGACAGCGGAATCGAGGCCGAGGTTGCGGTTTGCCCCCCCTTCGTTTATCTGTCCGAGACGGCTGCGGTGCTGAACGGTTCGCCGCTCCGACTGGGTGCACAGGATGTCTGTGCAGAAGCCGAGGGAGCGTTCACAGGTGAGATCTCGGCAACGATGCTGGCGGAGGTCGGTTGCCGCTATGTCATCGTCGGGCATTCCGAGCGGCGCAGTCTGTACGGTGAAGACGATGCGCTGGTGGCACGTAAGTTCGTGGCGGTACGAGCCGCGGGCCTGGTGCCGATCCTGTGCGTCGGCGAATCGCTGGAGGAGCGCGAAAGCGGCGTTACCGAGACGGTCGTTGCGCGTCAGTTGGATGCTGTCGTCGAAGCGGCCGGCGCCGATGCGGTTGCGCAGGCCGTGATCGCTTATGAACCTGTTTGGGCGATCGGTACGGGCTTGACGGCGAGCCCCGAGCAGGCACAGTCGGTGCATGCGTTCATGCGGGCCCGGTTGCAGGAATCGACCGCTGCCGCAAGTCAGAGCTGCATGCTCTACGGTGGCAGCGTGAAGCCGGGCAATGCGGAAGAGCTTTTCGCCATGCCCGATATCGACGGCGGCTTGATCGGTGGCGCATCGCTGGATGCCGAAGCCTTTTTGGCGATCTGCCGCGCGGCTTGAGAGGATTTGATGCTTTATTCATTGCTTATCGGACTTCAGGTGGTCGCTGCCATCGCGATCATCGTCTTGGTGCTGCTGCAGCACGGAAAGGGCGCAGACGCGGGCGCGGCTTTCGGCAGCGGCGCGTCGGGCACGGTTTTCGGTGCTCGCGGTTCCGGGACGTTCCTGAGCCGTATTACGGGGATCTTGGCGGCGGTATTCTTTCTGAACAGCCTCGGTCTGGCATATCTTTCGGCGCATGCCGGCGCCGGCAGCAGCGTGGTCAATCAGCCGGGTGCACAGCAGATTGTGGATGGGGCAGGTAAGCCGACACCTGCAACGAGTGCCACGCCGAAAACGACGCCTGTTCCGGCGCAGTCCGACGTACCGAAGCAATGACTAATGCATTTGTTTATGGTAGATTTATAATTTGGCTTTAGCCGATGTGGTGGAATTGGTAGACACGCTATCTTGAGGGGGTAGTGGCGAAAGCCGTGCCGGTTCGACTCCGGCCATCGGCACCAGGCATGAGGCCGCTGTGGTACTAAGTTACCGCAGTGGCTTTATTTTAATCCATGGCTTTTTTTAACCCATTGAAAAGAAAACTTTATTAGTTTTCTCTGTTATTGACAGCGCAAAAAATACTGACATAGACTCGAGTAGTCAGAGAGCGTCGCTTACGGCGCCGAAAACAAAAAATCCAATCGCCGCGTGATCGATAGATCGCTTTGAATATAGCTGCGAAGGGACGTCAGCAGGAGGAGCGGGCGTTATGCTGGAGAATTATCTCCCGATTCTGGTTTTTGTCCTCGTCGGCTTGATCGTCGGCGTCGCTCCTCTTGCAATGGGGATGCTGCTGGGACCGCGGCGTCCAGATCCGGCCAAGGACGCGCCATACGAGTGCGGTTTCGAGGCCTTCGAGGATTCGCGCATGAAGTTCGACGTGCGCTATTACCTCGTTGCCATCCTGTTCATCGTTTTCGACCTGGAGATCGCCTTTCTGTTTCCGTGGGCGGTGGCACTGGGACATATCGGGCTGTTCGGGCTTCTGGCCATGGCCGTGTTCCTGGGCGTTTTGGTGGTCGGATTCATTTACGAATGGAAGAAGGGGGCGCTGGAATGGGAATAGAGGGCGTTCTGGAAAAGGGCTGGGTCACCACCAGCGCCGATAAGCTCATCAACTGGGCGCGAACTGGTTCGCTGTGGCCGATGACCTTCGGTCTGGCGTGTTGTGCGGTTGAAATGATGCACGCGGGCGCGGCCCGCTACGACCTCGATCGTTTCGGCATTCTGTTCCGGCCCAGTCCGCGGCAGTCGGACGTGATGATCGTGGCCGGCACGCTGGTCAACAAGATGGCGCCCGCCTTGCGCAAGGTCTACGACCAGATGGCGGAGCCGCGTTGGGTTATTTCGATGGGCTCATGCGCCAACGGCGGTGGTTACTACCACTATTCCTATGCCGTCGTGCGTGGCTGCGACCGTATCGTTCCTGTCGATATCTACGTGCCGGGTTGCCCGCCGACGGCTGAAGCGCTGTTGTACGGAATCCTGCAATTGCAGAACAAAATTCGCAGAACCAACACCATCGCGCGATGAGTGCGCCCACGGGGGGCGACACACACATGACGGATGAACTGAAGACCTTGTCCGAAGCGTTGCAAAAGCGCTTCGGCGACAGCATCGAACTGCCCCGCGCGGCGCATGGGGAACTCACGCTGGTGGTGACCGGGGACGTATTACCGGAAATTGCCTGTGCGCTGCGTGACGAGTCGGCGTTCGCTTTCGAACAACTCATCGATCTGTGCGGCGTTGACTATCTGCATTACGGCGTCGACGAGTGGCGTACCGACGAGTCTTCCACTGAGGGCTTCAGTCGGGGCGTGCAGCCGAGCACCTCAGCCTATTTCAGCTTCGAGGAGCCGCCGCCGGTCTGTCGGCACGACGGTCCCCGGTTCGCAGCCGTCTACCACCTGCTTTCGGTGTCGAACAACCGGCGCCTGCGGCTCAGGGCCTATTGTCCCGATGATGATATGCCGCGTCTGCCGAGTCTGACCGGCGTCTGGCCTGTGGCGAACTGGTTCGAGCGCGAGGCCTTCGACCTGTTTGGCATTCTGTTCGACGGACATCCGGACCTGCGTCGCCTATTGACCGACTACGGCTTCATCGGACACCCGTTCCGCAAGGATTTCCCGCTGATCGGGCATGTCGAAATGCGCTACGACCCTGAACAGATGCGGGTGGTCTATGAGCCGGTGAGCATCGAGCCCCGCGTATTGGTGCCACGGGTGATTCGCCACGACAGCCGCTATGCCGGCCAGCCGGTTGCAGACGAGGGCGAAACCGATGCCTGAGATTCGCAACTACACCCTGAACTTCGGCCCGCAGCATCCGTCCGCGCATGGCGTGCTGCGACTGGTGCTGGAGATGGACGGCGAAGTGATCGAGCGCGCCGATCCGCATATCGGCCTGCTGCACCGCGCGACGGAAAAACTTGCTGAGAGCAAGCCGTACAACCAGAGCATCGGCTACATGGACCGCCTCGACTACGTGTCCATGATGTGCAACGAACACGGCTACCTCCTTGCCATCGAGAAGTTGCTGGGCGTCGAGGTGCCTTTGCGCGCCCAGTACATCCGCGTCATGTTTGACGAGGTGACGCGCCTGCTCAATCATCTGCTGTGGCTGGGGGCGCACGCCTTGGATATCGGCGCCATGAGCGTTTTCCTCTACGCCTTTCGGGAGCGAGAGGACCTGATGGACTGCTACGAGGCGGTGTCCGGCGCGCGTCTGCATGCGACCTACTATCGCCCCGGCGGTGTCTATCGGGACCTGCCTGACAGCATGCCGAAATACGCTGATTCGCGCTGGCGCAGCGAGCGCGAAGTCGCGCGTCTGAACGAAGACCGCAGCGGCTCGCTACTCGATTTTCTCGAGGCCTTTACCGACCGCTTCCCCGGCTGCGTGGACGAATACGAGACGCTGCTGACGGATAACCGCATCTGGAAACAGCGCACGGTGGATATCGGTGTGGTGTCGCCCGAGCGTGCGCTGGCGCTCGGCTTTACCGGTCCGATGCTGCGTGGCTCGGGTATTGAGTGGGATCTGCGCAAGAAGCAGCCCTACGAAGTCTATGACCGTCTCGATTTCGATATTCCGGTGGGCGTCAACGGCGACAGCTATGACCGCTACCTGGTGCGAGTGGAAGAGATGCGTCAGGCCAACCGCATCATCAAACAGTGCATTGACTGGCTGCGTCGGAATCCCGGCCCGGTCATGTCGGATAACCACAAGCTGACGGCGCCGTCGCGCGAAGCGATGAAGGCCGAGATGGAATCGCTGATTCATCACTTCAAGCTGTTCACCGAGGGCTATTGCCTGCCGGAAGGCGAGGCCTATGCCGGGGTGGAGCATCCGAAAGGCGAATTCGGTGTGTACCTGGTCTCTGACGGCGCGAACAAGCCTTACCGGCTCAAGGTGCGTGCACCGGGCTTCGTGCATCTGTCGGCATTGGACGAGATGAGCCGCGGCCACATGCTGGCGGACGTGGTGGCCATCATTGGCACGCAGGACATTGTTTTCGGGGAGGTGGACCGCTGATGAACGACAGCAGCGCACCGCAGGGCGTGAAACTTTTGTCCGCGCATGTCAGGCACGAAATCGACGAGTGGCTGAAACGCTATCCGGATGACCAGCGCCAGTCCGCCGTGCTGGCCGCGCTGCGCGCCGTGCAGCATGAGGATCACTGGCTGAACACGGAGAAAATGGATGCGGTGGCCGAGTACATCGGCATTCCGCCGATCGCCGTCTACGAGGTCGCCAGTTTTTACTCCATGTTCAACCTGAAACCGGTCGGGCGTCACACCATCGCGGTGTGTACCAATGTGTCCTGCATGCTGCGCGGCGGTGACGATGTCGTGACGTACATCGAGGACAAATTGGGCGTCAAGCTGGGTGAGAGTACGCCCGACGGCAGGTTCTTCCTCAAGCGTGAGGAAGAGTGCCTGGCCGCCTGCTGTGGTGCACCGATGATGCAGGTCGACCACGTCTATCATGAGAATCTGACGCCCGCGAAAGTGGACGAGATTCTCGATTCGCTGGAGTGACGGTGTGAATCAGGTCTGTCTGACAACGCTGAACCACCCCGAACCGTGGAGCCTGGAGGCCTATCAGGCCCAGGGCGGCTATGAGGCGTGGCGCAAGCTCCTGACCGAGCGGCCGACGCGTGACGAGGTTATCGAGAACGTCAAGTTGTCGAACCTGCGTGGACGTGGCGGTGCGGGCTTCCCCACCGGCCTGAAATGGAGCTTCATGCCGCGCCAGGCTCCGGGGCAGAAATACATCGTCTGCAATTCCGACGAGTCCGAACCGGGTACCTGCAAGGATCGCGACATTCTGCGCTTCAACCCGCATGCGCTGGTCGAGGGCATGGCGATCGGGGGTTTCGCGATCGGCGCCACGGTCGGCTACAACTACATGCGCGGCGAGTTCATGGACGAGGTCTACCGGCGCTTCACCCGCGCGGTGGAGGAGGCCTACGAACTCGGCCTGCTCGGGAAGGATATCCAAGGTAGCGGCATCGATTTCGACCTGTATCCGACACTGGGCGCGGGCGCCTACATCTGCGGCGAGGAGACGGCGCTGATCGAGTCGCTGGAAGGCAAGAAGGGGCAGCCGCGCTTCAAGCCACCGTTCCCGGCCAACTTCGGGCTGTACGGCCGTCCAACCACGATCAACAACACCGAGACGCTATCTTCGGTGCCCGCGATCATGCGCAACGGCGGCGCCTGGTTCTCGGGCTTGGGTACCGAAAAATCCGGCGGCGAGAAGATTTACTCCGTGTCCGGCCACGTCAACCGGCCCGGCAATTACGAAGTGCCCATGGGGCTGCCGTTCTCGGCGCTGCTGGAGATGGCCGGCGGGGTCCTCGAGGGACGCGAACTCAAGGCCGTGATCCCGGGCGGCTCCTCGGTGCCGGTGGTGCCCGGCGAAGTCATGCTCAAGGCGAGCATGGACTACGAGTCCGTTGCCAAGGCCGGTTCGATGCTGGGCTCCGGCGCCGTCATGGTGCTCGACGAGACCGCCGACATGGTCAAGGTGCTACAGCGTATTTCACGCTTCTATTTCAAGGAGTCCTGCGGGCAGTGCACGCCGTGCCGAGAGGGCACCGGTTGGCTGTACCGCATGCTCACCCGAATCGTCGAGGGTAAGGGCCAGGCCGAGGATCTGGAGCGACTTGACGACGTGGCGAGCAAGATCGAGGGGCGCACGATCTGTGCGTTGGGTGATGCTGCGGCCATGCCGGTGCGCAGCTTCCTCAAGCATTACCGGCACGAATTCGTGCACTATATCGAGCACGGTCGCAGCATGGTGACCGCCGCACCGACGCCCTGGGCAGCAACCTGAGGACGCCGATGGTTATGAGTGAACAGCAGGTCACGATTCAGATCGACGGCGTCAGCTATCCCGCCCCGCGCGGCGCGATGCTGATCGAAGTCGCCGATGCCCATGGCATCGAGATTCCGCGTTTCTGTTATCACAAGAAACTTTCGGTGGCGGCCAACTGCCGCATGTGTCTGGTCGAGGTCGAGCGCGCACCCAAGCCGCTGCCGGCCTGTGCGACGCCGGTGCAGGACGGGATGAAGATCCACACCCGCTCGCCGCTGGCGTTGGCCGCACAGCAGGGGACCATGGAGTTCCTGCTGATCAATCACCCGCTGGACTGCCCGATCTGCGATCAGGGCGGCGAGTGCGAACTGCAGGACGTGGCCATGGGTTTCGGCCGCGACGTGTCGAGCTACGTCGAAGCCAAGCGCGTGGTGCCGGATCCGGACATCGGGCCGCTGGTGGCCACCGACATGACCCGCTGCATCCACTGTACGCGCTGCGTGCGCTTCGGCGACGAGATCGCCGGGCTGCGCGAGCTGGGCGCGACGGGGCGTGGCGAGAACATGCGTATCGGCACCTTTGTCGCGCACACCATGACCTCGGAGCTGTCGGGCAACGTGATCGACCTGTGCCCGGTGGGTGCGCTCACCGCCAAGCCCTCGCGTTTCTCCGGCCGTGCCTGGGAAATGATCCAGCATGCCGGCATTGCCGCGCATGACTGCATCGGCTCGAACGTCTACGCGCATACCTTGCGCGGCCAGATCGTGCGCGTGGTGCCGCGTGAGAACGAGTCGCTCAACGAGACCTGGATTTCCGATCGCGACCGCTTCGCCTATGAGGGTCTGAATGCCGCCGACCGCGTGCTCGTACCCAAGATCAAGGTGCGCGGCCGCTGGAAGGATACCGACTGGGATACCGCTCTGGCCCGAGTGGCCGATGGACTGCGCGGGCATGCCCCGAAGGCCGTCGGTGCGTTGGCCGCACCGGGGGTAACGCTGGAAGAGGGCTATCTGCTGCAGAAGGTACTGCGCGGAATGGGCGTGCGTTCGATCGACCACCGCCTGCGCCAGTCGGATTTTCGCGATGCCGCCCGCGACCCGCTGTTTCCCTGGCTGGGGCAGTCGGTCGAGGAACTGGAGTCGAATGAAGCCGTGCTGCTGGTCGGTGCCAATCCGCGCAAGGATCAGCCCATTCTGGGGCATCGCCTGCGCAAGGCCGCTCTGGAAGGCGCCCGGATCATGGACATCAATCCGCGGGCCTTCGAGACCACGCATGACATGGCCGTGCGCCACACGGTCGCGCCGCAGGCAATGGGCGAGGCGCTGGCGGACCTGTTGTCGGCCGTTTGCGGCAGGACGGACGACGAGCCGCCTGCCTGGCTGGGCCGGCGCGAGCCGACCGACTGGGCGCTGCAGATGGCGGAGTGCCTGGACACGGCGCAGAACGCCAGTGTGTTGCTTGGGCTCCAGGCGCTGAATCATCCCGATTACTCGAGTCTGCGCGCGCTGGCCGGCGAGATTGCTACGCGCACGGGGGCCGTGCTCGGCTATCTGCCCGAAGGCGGCAACGCACCCGGCGCCTGGGTCGCCGGTGTACTGCCGCACCGTGGACCTGGCGGTCAGGCCTTGGCGGAACCCGGTCTGGATGCTCAGGCGATGTGCGCCCAGCCGCGTTCGGCCTACGTTCTGTACGGTGTCGAGCCCGACTACGACTGCGCCGATCCCTCGGTGGCTCTGGAGGCGGTGCGTCAGGCTGAATTCGTCGCCGTGTTCGCGTCCTACGCGAATTCCCGCACGCTGGAGTACGCAGACGTCATTCTGCCTATCGCGGCGCCGGAGGAGACTTCGGGTACTCTCGTTAATGTGGAAGGCCGATGGCAGAGCTTCCGTGGCATCACGCCGCCGCCCGGCGATGTGCGCCCCGGCTGGAAGGTGCTGCGGGTGTTGGGCAACATGGTCGATCTGCGCGGCTTCGAGTTCATGAGTTCCGAAGCCGTTCGCGAGGAACTCAAGGGATTGCTGCCGGCGGGGCTGTGTTTCGACAACACGATCGGCGCTTCGGTCGATTTCGAGGCGAGTTGGGCACATGATTCCGCACCGCTGGTGCGTGGCGGTGGCCACGGCATCTACGCGGTCGATGCGCAGGTGCGCCGCGCAGAGGCACTGCAGCGTACGCCCGATGCGGTGCGTGCCGGTGTCTGGCTCAATGCCGCCGAGCGCAGCCGCCTAGGTCTGAGCGATAACGAACGCGTGCGTGTGGTCCAGGGGGAGGCTTCCGCTGTGCTCGATCTGCATACCGATGACAAGCTGGCCGACGGCGTGGCCTGGATCCCGGCCGGCGTCACCGGTAGCGAGATGCTGGGCCCGATCTGTGGGCCGGTAGTCATCGAACCGGTCGGAGGTGGCTCATGAGCGCCTTGCTGGTGTCTTTGTGGATGGCGTTTCCGGCCGATCTGCGCACGCTGCTGCTGATTCTCGGCAAAGTGATTCTAGTCCTCGTGCCGCTGCTGGTGGTGGTGGCGTATTTCACCTTCGCCGAACGCAAGATCATTGGGTACATCCAGGTCCGCATGGGGCCGAATCGCGTCGGTCCCAAAGGATGGCTGCAGCCGATCGCCGATGCGGTCAAGCTGATGTTCAAGGAGGTGATTCTGCCGACCAACGCGAATCGCTTCCTATTCCTGTTGGCGCCGGTGCTGGCGCTGGCGCCGGCGTTGGCGGCCTGGGCGGTGATTCCCTTTAACGATGGCTGGATACTGTCCGACATCAACGCCGGCCTGCTGTACCTGCTGGCGATGACCTCGCTCGGCGTGTACGGCGTGATCCTGGCGGGCTGGGCATCGAACTCCAAATACGCGCTGCTCGGCGCATTGCGCTCGGCGGCGCAGATCGTCGCCTACGAGATTGCCATGGGCTTCGCTTTGGTCGGTGTGCTCATGGCCAGCGGCAGTCTGAATCTGGGCGACATCGTGCGTGCGCAGAGCGGTGGCGTACTGCACTGGTACTGGCTGCCGCTGCTGCCGATGTTCATGGTCTATCTGATCTCCGGCGTGGCCGAGACCAACCGCGCGCCCTTCGACGTGGCAGAGGGCGAATCGGAGATCGTCGCCGGCTTCCACGTCGAGTATTCCGGCATGGCCTTCGCGGTGTTCTTCCTCGCCGAGTACGCCAACATGGTGCTGATCTCGGCGCTGGCTGCACTGATGTTCCTCGGTGGTTGGCTGTCGCCGTTCGGCTCCTGGGGTGCGCACGTGCCGTATCTCGGCCCGCTGCTGGCGGGGGGGCTGCACTGGCTGCTGATCAAGGCTGCGGTGTTCATGTTTCTGTTCCTGTGGTTCCGGGCGACCTTCCCGCGTTACCGTTACGACCAGATCATGCGTCTCGGCTGGAAGGTGCTGATTCCGGTCACCATCGTGTGGATCTTGGTCGAGGGCTTGGCACTGGCGTTCAATGTCGGGCCGTGGTTCGCGAGGGGGCTGGC
>NZ_JARRQY010000003.1:0-118190 GCF_037381185.1 Acidihalobacter sp. | reverse complement strand
CCATATACGCCTACTGGCGATGAAGACTCAGTGGGGGAGTTGCTCACCTCGAGGCACTCTCACGATGAACCCCCACTTGGTGAAAGCTCCTCGTGAGTGTATCGATTACGTATTGCTCCATGAGTTATGCCATCTGGCGGAGCACAACCACAGCGACCGCTTCTATCGTCTTATGGGCCAAGTTATGCCGCGATGGGATGGCTGATCAAATTCTAACCACGAATAGTAAAATATAAGTTCGTACGGATACCGCGAGCCATCCCGAAAGATCGTAATGACACGTTATGGTATTCATTTCCTGACGTCTTATGGTTCACCAGCTACTTCGCCCCGAGTCTTGTCGGGCTGTGCCGAAATTGTGACGACTGCGGTTCGCATGAACCGCCAAGTGCCCCCTGAAGTTGCGCCACCAGTCCGTCTCCGGGGACGCCTGCCGCAACCGCACTATCCACTATCGCCACAGGCAGCTCAATGCGTTGGCATGGCGAAATGGTTCTCCTCGCGTACGCCCTTGGGCCAGCGCTGGGTCACGGTCTTGAGTTCGGTGTAGAAGCGCACGGCCTCGGGGCCGTGCGCGTGCAGCACACCGAAGCGCGAGCGCTTCCAGCCACCGAAGCTGTGGAAGGCCATCGGCACCGGGATCGGCACGTTGATGCCCACCATGCCGGCCTTGATGCGCTCGGCAAAGGTGCGCGCGGCATCCCCGTCGCGGGTGAAGATCGCCGTACCGTTGCCGAACTCGTGGTCGTTGATCAGTTGCACCGCAGTGTCGAAGTCAGCGGCACGCACCACAGACAAGACGGGCCCGAAGATCTCTTCCTGGTAGATGCGCATGTCCGGGGTCACGCGGTCGAACAGGCAGCCGCCCAGGTAGTATCCCTCGGCATGGCCGGGCACCTGCAGGCCACGCCCGTCGACCACCAGTTCGGCGCCTTCCTCGACGCCCAGATCGACGTAGCCGCGTACCTTGTCCAGATGCGCGCGGGTGACCAGCGGGCCCATGTCGGGCTCGGGATCGCGGTCCAGTCCGTTGCCCACGCGCAGCGTGGCCAGCCGCTCCTTGAGCGCGGCGACCAGCCGGTCGGCAGTTTCCTCACCCACTGGTACGGCCACCGAGACCGCCATGCAGCGTTCGCCGGCCGAGCCGTAGGCGGCGCCGATCAGCGAACTCACGGTCAGTTCCATGTCGGCGTCGGGCATCACCACCATGTGGTTCTTCGCTCCGCCGAGCGCCTGCACGCGCTTGCCGTTGGCCGCGCCGTGGCTGTAGATGTATTCGGCGATCGGGGTGGAGCCGACGAAGCTGATGGCGCGTACGCGATCGTCCTCGAGCAGCGTGTCGACGGCTTCCTTGTCGCCGTTGAGCACGTTGAACACGCCGTCGGGCAGACCGGCTTCGGTCAGTAGCTGGCCAGCAGCAGCGGCGTGGACGGATCCTTCTCCGAGGGCTTCAGCACGAAGGTGTTGCCGCAGGCGATGGCCACCGGGAACATCCACATGGGTACCATCGCCGGGAAGTTGAACGGCGTGATACCCGCGCACACGCCCACCGGCTGGTGCATCGACCAGGAGTCGACGCCGGTGCCGACATTCAGCGACTGTTCGCCCTTGAGCAGGTGCGGTATGCCGCAGGCGAACTCGACGACCTCGAGACCGCGCACGACTTCGCCCCTGGCGTCGGATAACACCTTGCCGTGCTCGCGGGTGACGCACTCGGCCACCCGGTCGAGGTTGTCTTCCAGCAGTTGCTTGAAGCGGAACATCACGCGGGCGCGGCGCAGCGGCGTGGTCCCCGCCCAGCCCGGCAGCGCCGCCTCGGCGGCGTCGATCGCCGCGCGCGTCTGCACAGCGGAGGCCAGCGCCACCTCGGCGCTGTGTTCGCCGGTCGCAGGGTTGTATACCGGGGCGCGACGCGCGCCGGTGTCTTCGACCGCTCGGCCGTTGATGTAGTGATGGATCGTCTGCAGCCCCCCCGCCTGAACGGCGCTTTCGGTCACGCTCATGTATCGCTCTCCTGAGGACCGCGAACGGCCCGCCCTATCAATGGGATGAATATGGTTCAGTCGTCACTGCGCACGCCGCGGGACAACCACGGGCGCGTCGGGCCAGTCATGAGATGAAGGTAATAACAGTCATAGCCCACCGGCACACCTATAGGATGATAGCTGCTCTATGCCCTCAGACGCTCATCGTTATTGACTGTCTGCGTTTCACCCAGTGAACGGCTGTCACTACAGGCTTCATGCAGCAAGCAATCTGAGGGGGAGATTAGTCGGTGTTAATGGGTTTTTTCCAACTACGTCTCCTCGCGTCGCTGTGAATACTTCGGCATTGCGGAATGGAAGCTAAGCTCATGGGTAACCGCTCATCGAAACCGCACCGCCGTCTCGGTGAGCATCGCATGTCTGCGCAACAAACCGGGGGTGGTTGAAATGGACTCACTGAAAATCGGCCTGATCGGCAGCGGTTTCATGGGCAAGACCCACGCAATCGCTTTTCATGCGCTGCCCGTCGTATTCCCCACGACAAGAAAAGTGGTATGCGAAATGGTCGCCGACGCCACCGAGGAAATGGCTCGGCACGCGGCCGGCAGCCTGGGCTACAGGCGTTGGACAGCCGACTGAAAGGAACTTGCGAGCGATCCCGACATCGACGTCGTCGACATCTGCACACCCAACCACATGCACAAGGAAATAGCGCTGACCGCCATCGCCGCCGGCAAACACGTGTACTGCGAGAAACCCCTGTCCTTGAATCCTCGGGACTCTCTTGAAATGACCGAAGCCGCCGAGGAGCGGGGCGTTAAGACGCTGGTCGGTTTCAACTACGTGAAGAACCCGGCCACCGCACTTGCCAAGGAAATCATCGGCAACGGCGAGATCGGCAAAATCGTGCACTTCCGCGGTACCCACGTCGAGGACTACCTCTGCGATCCGCTGACGCCCTACACCTGGCGGCTGCAACGGAATTACGCCGGCTCGGGCGCGCTCGGCGACCTTTGCCACGTCATCAGCATGGCACAGTATCTGGTCGGCCCCATCACGGAGGTCTGCGGTGACATCCAGACCGTCATCTCAGAGCGGCCTCTTCCTGGCGCCATGGAGGAATGGGCTCCGGTGGAGAACGAGGATCAAGCGCATTTCATGGCGCGATTCGCGAACGGCGCGATCGGCACGCTCGAGGTCAGCCGCGTCGCCACCGGCCGCAAGATGGGACTGACCTACGAAATCACCGGCACCCAGGGCAGCCTCTACTTCGACCAGGAACGCATGAGCGAACTCAAGCTCTATGTGGCCAAGGAGCCTGCCGGCCGCCAGGGCTTCAAGACCCTGCTGCTCGGCCCTCAGCACCCCGACTATGCCGCGTTCAGCCCCGCGCCCGGCCACGGCCTGGGCTACAACGACATGAAAATCGTGGAAGCACGCGACCTCGTCGACGGCATCTCTGGCGCACGGCCACTGTGGCCCGATTTCCGCGCCGGCTGGGAGATCGATCGCATCATCGACGCCGTGCTGCGCTCGCACGAACAGCGACGCTGGATTTCTCTAGAGACGTCGTAATCATTGCAGCATGCCATCGCTTACGCCGGCGCTACGCCTGAGCAGCGCAAGACCGGCGTAAGCCCTTCATCTGCCATCACATCGAGCGGCATGCCCAATTCGCCTGCACAAATCAATCGCCTAAAGCGGCACGAAGACCAGCGCCAGGATGTCGTTCTGATAGTCACCCGTGGTCTTGTATTCGCGATAGCCCTGCGACACGGCTGCGCCGACCGCGTAGCGGGCGCCGTCATACACCAGTAATGCCGAAGTCCGTGCGCCGTTCTTCAGCGTGAACAGATCGGCTTCGAGCCGTAGCGTGGAACCGACATCGAGATCGGCGCAGCTGCTGGCGATGATGCGCCCGCCGCGATCTACGAAAACGCCGAACGCACCCTTCAGTACCGCGCCGTCGTCATCGCGCGGCAGCGTGTCGTCCAGCATCGCGGCGAACTGCGGTGCGGAATCGAACACGATACCGATGCCGCCCACCACGCGCCCGGCAGCGCCGGGCGCACGTATCGACGTGAGGTAAATGTAGGTATGGCGCTCGTCGTAGAACGGCGTGGCCACAAACGGGGACACGGCGTAGCGCTGCGACTCATGCACCGCGAGAGCGGTACGCACGATACTCTCGTCAGGCACGGTCTGCCCCAGCCATTCGCGCTGCCGCGCGTCGGATACGGCCACGATCGTACCGCGGGTATCGAACACGAACAGATTGCTGTAGACCGTGTAAAGACTGTTGATGTAGGCGAGCACATCGCCCAACGCCGCGTCATCCGCCGCACTACGCTCCGGCTGGGCGAGAATCTCGCAAAAACTCGACGTCAGCGCCCACCAGCGCACGTCGTTAGCTCGCTCGTACAGATTGCGGTCCATGATGTCAACGGCCTGGAAGGCCTGAAACTGCACTTCGCTGAGCAGCGAAGCCACCACCGTGCTGTAGAGATCGGAGATCGAGGCCTCGAACACGCCGCTGGTGCGTCGCCCGATGTCGCGGATTTCCTCCAGCACAGGACCAAACTCCGCTGCATCGCGCTTGGCGGAAACGATCTGTCCGTTGAGCACCACCAGAGTGAGGTCGTCGGTCACGCGCACTGCATCATGACTGATCCCTCGCAACTCGTCCGAGAACGCTTCCGCCGCCTGCAATCCGCCCTCTCCTGCAGCGGGTTCGTCCTCACCCGAGCCTGCGAAAGCCGAAGCCACCCTACGCATGACATGGCCCTGCCAATCGAGGCCGCGATACCCCTGGTAGCCCCGCGTGGTCTGCGTGCGCGCCACATACTGCTCGCCGCGATGCTGCATCAAACCGAGGTCCTCGCGCCCTTGTCCGTGCACACGGAACTGCGTGGGCAATACCTCCGGGTCGCTGCTGGCGAGCACCTGCCCTTCGGCGTCCAGAATCGCGAGCGTCTCACCAGGGCGCGCCAGATTGGCGAACACGCTGCGCATCTCATCGTCGAAGCGAAAGCACAAACACAATACGCCGAGCACCCTCGCGCCCGATCCGTCGCCGCTGGTGACGGGCGCAGAAAAGACGTGCGCGGCGCGACGCCTCGGCTGCAGGTCGGAAGGGCGAAATGTTTCGACGTAAGCCGCCCGACTGCTCAGCGTCTCGAGGATAAGCGGATCACGGCAGTGCTCGATCGGATTATCAGCGTCCAGATGCGCACGCACCCGCCCCTGCGGATCGAGTAGAACGATTTCATCGTAGACGCTGTATTTGGCGGTGTACTCTCGCAGCCGTCCGACGATGGCCCGCACCGACTCCGGAGACGACTCTGCTTCGCCCAGGAACGTGCGAATATCGCCATCGGTCGCGAGAAAGCCGACGTCGGCGGTACGTTCGAACAGATTGCGAACGAGGATATCTATCGCAACCTGGGCGCGGGCGCTAAATTCAAGCTCCAGTTTGCGGACGTTTTCCTTGATCAGATTGGCGATCAGCCGATCCTGCAGCGTCTCGAAGCGCCGCCGCGTATCCTGCATATCCTCTATCAGGGTCGCCCCCACCGCACGGCTGTTGATCTTCCCGATCAGGGTGACTTTCTGCCACCACTCGCCCAAGGCGTGCAGCGTCTTGTCGTAGCGCGTCACCAACGGCATATACCGCCGACACGCGGCATACAGCGCCGAATCACTCATGCGTTACCCCCCTTACAACTTGTTATTATCAGCCCGGACCGGCGACGTTCCGTCGACACTGAGAGACGGCAGAACGCTGCCGAGACACTCATCATCAGCCCCCGATGACGGAGCGCATTTACCCTCAAATGCCTCGGAAGCGGCCGACCAGATGCCGTAACTCGAAAGACAATCCCGCCAGATCGTTCGCCGCCTCGGTCGATTGTTCGATCGCGCCGACCGTTCCCTCGGTCGCATGGCGGATATTGCTGACGTTGCGGTTGATCTCCTCGGCCACCGCGGACTGCTGCTCCGCCGCCGTGGCGATCTGCGCCGCACGGTCGGCGATGTCGTGCACCATCTCGACGACCTCTCCCAGCGCCTCGGCCACCAGACCAACCTCCTGGCCCGCGGCTTTCGAACGCGCCTGCGTCGCGTCCATCGTCTCCACGGCACTTTCCGCGGTGTGGCCCACCCGCTCGATCATGTCGCGTATCTTGCCTGTTGCCTCCTGGGTCTTCTGCGCCAGCGACCTGACCTCTTCGGCCACCACGGCGAAGCCGCGTCCGTGCTCGCCGGCGCGTGCCGCCTCGATTGCGGCATTCAGCGCCAGCAGATTGGTCTGCTCGGCGATCTGATTGATCAGATTGACGATCCCGCCGATGTCGACCACGCCCCGGCTGAGATCGCCGACGGTCTGGCTGGAACGCGCCAGTTCACTTTCCAGCTGTTCCATCACGGCCACCGCGGATCCAGCACGCTGGGCGCTGGCCTGGCCATTCTGCGCGGCCTTGCTGGCAAGACTGCTGGTCTGTTCGATATTGCGTGCCACCTCCTGCGCCGTCGCGCTCATTTCGTTGATCGCTGCGGCCACCTGCTCGGTTTCCACACGCTGCTGCTGTGCGCCGGACTTGATCTGCTCGGAGGAGACGGACATCTCGCCCGATGACGCCGACACCTGGGTCGCGGAATGGGCGACCTGGGTAATCACCTCATGGATGCGTTCGACGAAACGATTGAACGCCAACGCGATGCGATCCATCTCGTCGCGCCCCTTCACTTCGAGGCGTTGCGAGAGATCCGCGTCGCCGGCTCCGACGTTTTCCATCATCTTGAGCAGAGTCCCGATGCGCGACACCGTCCCAACGATGGTCAGCAACAGGAAACCGCCGCCGAAGACCACGGCGCTCAGCAGCAGCGCCGTGCTCAGCACCCACGTATGGTTGATCGTTTGCGTGATTTCCGCCGCACGGCTCTGGCGTTGCTTCTCCAGCAAGGTATTCAGGTCGTGCAGCGCGGCACGCAGTTTCAGCCACGCCGCATTCTCCTTCGGCAGTATGCCGATGGCGCCGGTGTAGTTGCCGTCCAGCATGGCCTTGAGAATTTCCCCGCGAAGCGCGGCGACCGGTTGCCATTCCTGCGTAATCACTCCCAGTTTCTTCTCCACCGAGGGTTCGCCCCGCGCCAGTTTCCGTGCCTTGGCCAAGGTGGAATCGAACTCGGCGAACAGGCGTTCGAGGGCAGCCGCCTTGCCCGCATTCAGGTCATACGCCATCACCTGCATGCGCAACTGGCTCCCTCCATCCAGACCCACGATGGTCATCGTGCTGACTGCGGCGCTCAGGGGCAAAACGTGCTGAGACTGGACTCCGAACTCGACCTTGATCTTGTTGCTCATAAACATGGTCGTGGCGATGGCGGACAGGGCAAGCACGGCGGTCAACAGGGAAGCCAGCGCCAACCGCCCCTTGATCGTCGACAAGAACGCAAGCATGCATAGTTCCTTGGCGTTATAGGATTTCTCAGGACAAGCCGCGGTGTCCCGCAGCAGCGGTTCACAAAGCAAAATTCAAGCCGGCGCATCGGGCACCGGCCAGCACTTGTATCGGGTGTCCGCCGACTTTCTTGAGTAGTCGATTCGCGCCATGTTTCGGTGCTTAGCGCACCATTCGGGGGCAATTGCATAGCGCCAAATCGCAAGAACGCGGGGATTCGCCCCGCAGCGCACTTCAGTCCTCGTATTCGTCGTATTTCAACGCCTTGCCGCGGACCCGATCGACCGGATATTTCTCCTTGTTGATCAGAATCTTGCGGCGTGCCGCCGCCCAAAGATCGACATCCAGCTGATCCGCGATGCGCACCAGGTACAGCAGCACGTCGGCCAGTTCCTCCTCGACGCCGGCGCGTTTCCTGCCTGCCAGCGTGCGGCTCTCCTCCGGCGTTAACCATTGGAAATGTTCGACCAGCTCAGCGACCTCCACTGACAACGCCATGACCAGATTCTTGGGCGCATGAAACTGATCCCAGTCTCGCTCGCGGGCGAACTCGGCAAGTTCCCGGCGCAGGTTTTCCAACGGATCGACAGAGACCATGGATGGAACGCTCCCGGCAATGAGTCACAGCGGACGCCCTTCAGTCGCCCATCAAACGCGCCACCGTTGCAACATCGTCGAGCAGCGGGTAGCGCAGCGGGTCAGGCAGATTGTAGTGCCACCATTCATGCGGCTCGTGCGCCCAACCGGCGGCGGTCATGATTCCGAGCAGCACGGCGCGGTTGCGCTGGGCCTCTACGGGAATGTCCGTGCGCGCATGATAGGACTGAGGCACCATGGCGTCGAAACCGGTCCCCATTTCCAGCGGCTCGCCTGTCGCATCCGTCAAGGTCAGGTCGACGGCGACGCCGCGGCTATGCGTGGAGCCGCGCGAAGGGTCGGCAACGAACACCGGGTTCGCCAGAGCCTCCCACAAACGCTGCTGTGCAGCACTCGGACGATACGCGTCGTAGATCCGCAGGCACAAACCCTGGCCCTCGGCCAGATTGGCGGCGCGCAGCAGCGCTGCATGGGCATCGGGGTGCAGCAACGCGACCGCACGAGCGTAGATCGGTCGCCCGGTGATGTTGTCCGGCGTCGCATAGCGTAGATCAATGTCGATAGAGGGGTGATTGATTTCCAACAAAACAGAACTCTCCGAATAACGGGAAAAACGGCGTGCCCCACAGGGAGAACACCGTTAAGGGATCAGGCGGCTCCGGCGACACGATGGCATCTGACCTCGTGCGCCACGGGCAAGTCTTGAAGTCTATTCAACAGCTGCGGTCTCTCACAGCCGTCGGTGGCTCGCGGGCAACGCTCGCGGAAAAAGCACCCGGCCGGCAAGCTGCGATTCGAGGGCAATTCAGTGGTATCCGCCGGCGTTTGTGCCGCAGCCGGCTCACCAACCTGCGGCACCGATTCGAGCAACAGCCGAGTGTAGGGGTGGCGCGGCGCCCCAAGCACTTCTTCCGCAGCGCCGAGTTCGACGATCTGCCCCAGATACATCACGGCCACTCGGTCCGCCATGTGCCGGATCACCGAAACGTCGTGCGAAATGAACACGTAGGTCAGACCACGGCTGCGCTGCAACTCGAGCAGCAGATTGAGGATCTGCGCCTGCACGGAGACGTCCAACGCCGACGTCGGCTCGTCGAGGATGATCACCTCGGGATCTGACGCCAGCGCACGGGCGATGGCAATGCGCTGGCGCTGGCCGCCGGAGAACTCGTGCGCATAGCGATCTATGTGCTCCGCGCGCAGACCGACCTGCTCCGCCAGCCGCGCGGCCAGTTCGCGCAGCGTGGCACGGCCGGACCGGCGATGCAGGAACACCGGCTCGGTAATCACGCGCCACACGCGCATGCGCGGATCGAGCGACGAATTGGGATCCTGGAACACGATCTGCACGGGGCGAACATCGCCGGATGCGCCGCTGGCGACGCGCACCGCTCCGGCGCTGGGCCGCACCAGCCCCGTCAGCACCTGCGCCAACGTACTCTTGCCGCAGCCGGACTCGCCGACCACGCCCAGCGTCTCGCCGCGGCGCACCGTCAGGCCGACGCCGTTCAGCGCGTGAGCGTACGACTTCGGCCGCCCCAGCCAGTCGCGGCCGACCGGAAAACGTACCTGCAGATCCTCGACGACCAAAGGCACTGCGTCCAAAGCACTCATACGGACTTCCCCTCCATGTGTTCAAGCCAGCAGGCGGCCGTGTGCCCTGCGGCGCCCGTCCGCGTGAACATAGGCGGGCGTTCACCACAGCGCGCGGCCGCATGCTCGCAGCGCGGCGCAAAGGCACAGCCCGCCGGCGGCGCACGCAGATCGGGCACGCTGCCCGGTATGGCGCGCAGCGGCGCCTTGGGCGGCGCGCCCTCGGGCAAGCCGTTGAGCAGCGCGCGCGTGTAGGGATGCGCCGGCGCGGACAACACATCCCGCGTGCTCCCCGCCTCGACGACCCGCCCGGCGTACATGACGTAGACGCGGTCGGTGTACTGCGACACCACGCCCATATCGTGCGTGATGAGCATGACGGCCGTATGCGAGCGGCGTGCGCGTTCGCGCAGCAGCGTAAGCACCTGGCGCTGTACCGTCACATCGAGCGCAGTGGTCGGCTCGTCGGCAATCAGGATCGCGGGGTCGCCCGAGAAAGCCAGTGCAATCAGCACGCGCTGGCGCATGCCACCGGACAGCTCGAACGGATAGCACCGCATCACCTCGGCGGCGTCCGCGATGCGCATCTCGCCCAGGGCACGGACCGCCAGATCGCGTGCGGCGGCCTTACCGAGCGGCTGATGGCGACGGATCACCTCGATCATCTGCGCGCCGACGCGGCGCGTCGGGTTGAGCGCGGTCAGCGGCTCCTGGAAGATCATCGCAGCACGGCTGCCGCGCAGCTCGCCCAGTTCGCGCTCGGATGCCGTCAGGACATCGGTACCGAGCAGACCGATCGCGCCGGCGCGCACACGGAAACCATCCCTGGGCAGCAAGCCCAGCGCCAGCAGCGAGGTGACCGACTTGCCGCAGCCGGATTCGCCGACCACGCCAACGATTTCGCCACGCCTCACTTCCAGGCTGACGCCGTCCAGTGCACGCACCGCACCGCCGTAGACGGGAAATTCGATACTCAGCTCGCGGATGTCCAGCAGCGCCTCGTCTGCCACCTCCGCCGTTCGGCCCATAACTGTCATCTTCAGCGCACCTTCTGTTTCGGATCGATGAGGTCGCGCAGACCATCGCCGAGGAAGTTGAACGCCACAGCAGTGAACAAAATCGCTGCGCCGGGGAAGCCCGAATACCACCACTGGTCCAGAATGTAGTTGCGCCCGGTGGCCACCATCGCGCCCCACTCAGCGGTCGGCGGCTGCGCTCCGAGTCCGATGAAGCTCAGCGCCGAGGCCATCAGGATGGCGTTACCGACGTCCAGCGTCGCCTGCACGATGATCGGCGGCAACGCGTTGGCGGCGATGTGCCAACGCATCAGCTGCCAAGGGTTGGCGCCGAATACGCGCGCGGCCTTCACATAGCCGCTTTCACGCAGCGTCAGGGTCTGCCCGCGCACCAGGCGTACGTAGGCCGGGATGCGCACCAGCGCGATCGCCAGCATGGCGTTCCACAGACTCGGGCCGAGTGCGGCGGCCAGCGCCAGCGTCAGCACCAGCGAGGGCACGGACATGATCACGTCCATGATCCGCATCACCACCGTATCCACCCAGCGGCCGATGACGCCGGCCAGGGCGCCGATGATCACGCCCGATCCTGCCGAAACGAAAACCACGAAAAACCCGACGCCGATCGAAATGCGCCCGCCGTAGAGCACGCGCGTAAAGATATCGCGCCCGACCTCGTCGGTGCCGAACCAATGCTGCCAGGAAGGTGCCGCCAGGCGTGCGGCCAGGTCGATCTTGTCCGGATTGATACTGAGGAACAGAGGCACGATGAACACCGCGAGCAGCACGCCGACGATCATCAATAGACCGACCACGGTCAACGGGCTGCGCCGCAGACGGTAGGCCAGGTAGCCCCAGTCGAGACGCAGGCGCGCACGGGGGTTTGACAGCGATTCGACGGCGGCCATCAGCCCACCTCCGTGATGCGCGGGTCGAGCGCCAGATAGGCCAGATCGACCGCTAGATTGACCAGCACGTAGGCGAAGGACACCACGATGGTAAAGCCCATGACCGCCGGGAAGTCGAGCGCCTGGATCGAGGCGACGACATAGTCGCCCATGCCGGGCCAGGCGAAAATCGTTTCGGTGAGCACCGCACCGTAGAGCAGGTCGCCGAAGGTGAGCCCCAGAACGGTGACCGAAGGAATCAGCGCGTTGGGCAGCGCATGACCGAGGATGACGCGCGCACGCGACAGGCCGCTCGCGCGCGCCGTGCGTACGTAGTCCTCCTGCAGCTGGTCGAGCATGGCCGAGCGAATCTGCCGCGCGATGATGCCGATATTCACGAAACCCAGCGTGATCGCCGGCAACGCGATGTGCCGCGCACTGCTGACGAAATCAGCCCAGTTGCCCTCGAGCAGCGAGTCGACGAGATAGAAACCGGTGATCCGCGGAGGCGGCACCAGGATCGAACTGATACGCCCGCCTCCGGGAAACCAGCCGAGCTGGCCGTAGAACACCGCGATGAGAATGAGACCGAGCCAGAACGCCGGCGCGGAAATGCCGGTGACGGCCAGTGCGCGGGAAACGTGGTCGATGGGGCGGTCGCGCCACACCGCGGAGGCCACGCCCAGCGGCACGCCGGCAAGCACGGCAAACAGCAACGCCACGACGACGAGTTCCAGCGTAGCGGGCAAGAAGGTCGCGATGTCCTGCGCGACGGGACGACCGGTGCGGATCGACACGCCCAGGTTGCCGTGCAACAGGTCGTTCGCATAGTGTAGATACTGCTGCCACAGCGGCAGATCCAGGCCGAGCTGGTGGCGAATGTTGGCGACCACCGCATTGGAAGCGTGTGGCCCGGCGATGAGACGCGCCGGATCACCCGGGATCATATGCGAGATCACGAAGGTGACGACCGAGACGCCGAACACCACAAGCACGAGGAAGCCCAGGCGCCGTCGAACGATATTCAGGAATGCCATGACTGTCCCGCTGGCAAGAAGTTATCCCGGACACAGAGCCCGGTGCAGGGAGCACGGGAGGCGGTAGCCCGCCTCCCGTCCGGATGAAGATAGCCCCAAGCTCTACTTCGACATGCTGCCGATGTTGTAGATCTGCTCGAGCATCGGATTGAAGACGAAGCCCTTCACGTCCTTGCGCATCGCAATCTGCGAATTCTTCTGGAACAGATACACGTATGCGGCATCCTTGACGACGATCTTCTGCGCCTTCTGGTAGAGCTTCATGCGCTCGGCCTGTGTCGCAGCCACCGCCGCCTCGCGTACCAGCTTGTCCACCTCGGGGTTCGAGTAGAACGAGCGGTTGCCCGCGAGCCCGCCGTTGGAGGAATCGAACCAGTAGTTCATGAACATGTAGGGATCGGCGAAGTCCGGGCTCCAGTTGCCGATGGCGATGTCGAAATCACCCTTGCCGAGACGATCGCGATAGGTTGCGTTGGCGAATTTCTCCAGCTTCACCTTGATGCCCGCGTCCGCCAGGTTGGACTGTACCGCCAGCGCGATGATCGGCCAGTTGGAGTCGGCCGCGGAGAAATCGAAGCTCAGATTCAGGTGATCGACGCCGGCCTTCTTGAGCAGCGCCTTGGCCTTGGCGACATCGCGCGGAACCGGTTTGATGGTGGAGTCATAGCCCCACATACCCTCCGGGATCGGGCCGTTCAACGGTTTCGCTTCACCATAGAGAATGCCGTTGATGATGCCTTTGACATCCACTGCATCGATGATCGCGCGACGCACGTCAACGTTGTTCAGCGGCGCCTTTTTGTTGTTGAGGTAGAGGTAGGTTACCTTCAGGCTCGGATACTCGCGCACCACGACACCCGCGTTGCCGTCCTTCTTCAGTGCCCTGAGCTGATCGATCGGCAGTCCCTCGGCGATATCCAGATCGCCGCGCACGAGCTGCAGGCGGCGCGCGGAAGCGTCCGGCACGATCTTCACGATGACCCGGGAAAAGTGTGGTTTGGGCCCGTGATAGTGCGGATTCGGCTCCATGATCAGACTCTGCCCCTTCTGCCAGCTCACCAGTTGGTAGGCTCCGCTGCCGGCAGTGTGTTCGGACAACCAGCCCTGCGCCATATCGCCGTTGCGCTGGTGTGACATCACCTTGGGATCGATGATCGCCGCGCCGTCATTGGCCAGGGTGTAGAGAAACGGCGCGAACGGCTCCTTGAGGTGGAACTGCACGGTGTGCGGACCGACCACCGTCACCGAGGTCAGATCCTGAAACGGCTCGGACGGGCCCTTGCCCAGCTTGAGCAGGCGATCGAAGGAAAACTTCACTGCCGTGGCGTCAACCGGCGAACCGTCCGCAAAGGCGTTGCCGGACTTGAGCTTGAACGTCCAGGTCAGCTTGTCCGCGGAGACCTTCCACGACTTGGCCAGTTCGCCGACGACGCTGGTGGTGCCCTTGCCGTCCACCGTCTTGTAGCGCACCAGGCGCTGGTAGGCGGGATAGGTGATGGTCCAGTCGTTGTTGTCCATGGTGACGTCCGGATCCAGCGTCTGCGGATCGGCCGCCTTGCCGATCACCAGCACGTTGGCCGGCGTGGCGGCAAACGACGGCGCGCTGGCCAACGCTCCCAGCGCCAGGCACACGACGCCAGTTATTGCCGATGTGTATCTATTCATTGCCCTGCTCCTTTCGTGATTCTTCGGTTGCCAGTGTGCTCCGGCCATGACGAAAACCGCCGGACCTCACTTCGTGTATTGACCGAACAACTCCTGCGCCTCGGAAAGCAGTTCCATCTGCCTGCGCACGTTTTCGCCGTACGCATCGATGACGTCCTGTTCTAGTAATGACAAGCTGAAATGAATTGCCGTATCGGATCTGAAGAACAACGTGGTGGTCGACGGCAAGGCGACCACGTAAGGGGTAATGCCGGCGGCCCAATCGCAGAACTCGTCGCAGAACACGATCACGTCCGCACCGCGCTCGCGCGCCGCCTTGGCCAGCACGGGGCCGTTGCGTCCGTACCGGAAGATGTCGATAAGGATGAGAGTGCGCGCCGACGCAGGGTCGGCAAGCAGCTTGGCGTATACGCCATCGCTACCGTCGAGTTCGTGCACGTTGGGACGCACGTAGCCGAGGCGCATCGACAAACCGCGCGCCAGATAGCTCATGGTCTGGAAGCCGGTCACATACACGCTATCGGCATGTGCCACGTGATCGACGATCTCGCGCCACACGGGCTGAGAACGCATGTCGCAGGCACGCCTGATAGCCGCCGTGCCGATCTGAAGCAGCGTATCGGCATCTATCGGCGACTTGGATTCCCGGAACTGGGCGTAGCGACTGCCGATGCGTACCGCATCCGGACCGAACGCCTGCCGCTTGGCCTTGCGCTTGGCCGCCGCCGCGCTCTCGAAACCGAGCTTCTTGAAAAAGCGCGTAACCGTCATGGGACTTACACCCACGCGCTCGGCAATCGAGGCGCTGGTATCGACCAGCAGGACATCGGGATTGGCCATCAGATAGGCCGCAACCCGCTTCTCCAGACGGGTAAATCCCTCCGCATGCTGCGCAATCGCTTCGGTCCAATCACCGCTCATCGATATCCCTCGACAGGATTCCCGTCCGCTGATGTGTGCCGAACATATAATGATTCACAAAGAACATTCAACATAAAAATGTTAGTGACTTACCATTTTTAGTTTTCAATCCATCACGCTGCGGTAAAGCAAGGAACGAAAACGACGCCGGTCGCCAGCACCGTTTCTCTGCCTTCGGGAGAGGGTCGGGCTGCGTGAACCAGATGGCAATGGCAATGGCAATGGCAATGGCATGGCACTGCATCGAAGCGAAACCCCAAAACATGCCCGATATGAGTGCGTCAAAACCAACGCGCGGTTCCTTGGCGCGACCACTCACAGGCCGCACCAAATGATCGTCTGTCCTCGTATTCGTCGTACTTGAGCGACTTGCACTTGAGCCGCTCGGAAGAATATTTTTCTTTATTTATTAAAATCTTGTGCCGAACGACATCCCAAAGACCGACATCCAGCTTATCCGCGATACTTGCCAGATGCAGAAATACCTCGGCCAGTTCCTCCTTGACACCGGCGCGCTTTTTGCTGCTCAGCGCACGACTTTCTTCCGGAGCCATCCACTGAAAGTGCTCGACCAGTTCGGCGACTGCCACCGAGAGATACCATGACCAGGTTCCTCGGCGCGTGGAACTAATCCCAGTCACGTTCCCATGCGAATTCGGCCAATTCCCGGCGCAGGTTTTCGAGCGGATCCTCAGCTGACGAAACCGGCCTCCCTAACATCTTCGCCGAACCCGGCACACCGCCTAGCATTATTGGAAAGCGAGGCCCGCATACACGGCACGTATTCCCCTGACCTCTCTACAGCAACATCGATGATGTTTAATATTCAAACATCATAAAAACACCTCAAGAGACCTCACCATACCGGACGCAACAACATAACCAGTTGTAAACAATATAAATTATTCGTATTTTTATAAGAATCACATATTTCTTGTATATGAAAAAATCTGCTGCTATGTTTAAAAAAATATACACGCCACCGTCACCACTGCCCTCGAAAATCACAATACCCATCAGGAGGGATCATGCGGTTCTCCCCTACAAACCGACGCATCGAAGCGCCCACCGGCAAGTCAGACATCATTGATGCAAGAAACCGGGAACTTTGCCCGAACCAAGACTGTCTGACCTCGGCTGTTCCGACTGCCTGCAACGGCATGTACCGCGGTCTAGAAGGGGGCTGACCAGTGCAGCGAGTAGGTCTAGAGATTGTCGGCATCACCAAGAGCTACGGCGACCAACCTGCTTTGCGAGGGGTCGACCTCGACGTTCAGGCAGGCGAATTCTTCACACTTCTCGGACCATCCGGCTGCGGCAAGACCACTCTGCTGCGAATCGTCGCCGGCCTGGAACAACCGGATTCAGGGCATATCAACATCGGCGATCGCGAAGTGACCCATGAGCCGGCCCACACCCGGCGGGTCAACACCGTTTTCCAGTCCTACGCACTGTTCCCGCACCTCAACGTCGCGGACAATGTCGGCTTCGGCCTGCGCATGCTCCGAGTGAACAAGGCCGAACGACAGCGCCGCGTGGCCGAAATGCTCGAATTCATGCACATCGCCGCGCTCGCCGAACGGCGCGCCGAACAACTCTCCGGCGGACAACAGCAGCGCGTAGCCCTGGCTCGCGCCCTGGTCAACGAGCCGGACATCCTACTGCTCGACGAGCCACTTTCCGCCCTGGACGCGAAACTGCGCGGTGATCTTCAGCTCGAACTCAAGCGCACGCAGCGCCGCCTCGGCACCACCTTCATCCTCGTCACCCACGATCAGCATGAGGCGCTGACCCTCTCGGACCGCATCGCGGTCATGCACGAGGGCCGCGTCGAGCAGATCGGCGCGCCGGCCGAACTCTACGAGACGCCGCGTACGCCCTATGTCGCCGACTTCCTCGGGCTCTCCAATTGCCTGAAAGTGCTGTCCGCGGACGGCCGCAAGGTCGAAACCCCCGTCGGCAGTCTCCTGCTGACCTCCGAGGGTGCCGTCGGTGCGCAACTCATGATTCGCCCGGAACGGCTGAAGCTCGAGCCCGAACCACGCCCCGAGTACAACCACTTCGACGCAACGGTGCGCGAACGCATCTACCTCGGCTCCAGCATCCGCTACACGCTCGACATCGCGGGTCAGAGCATGAGCGCGATCGTCGCCCACGAGGGTCACGGTCGGCCGCTTCCCGAAGAGGGGGAGCGGGTACTGGCTCAGGTGCACCCCAGCGACGTTGTCCAGCTCGCCGCCGAATGACCGACCCGAGGGGCGCTGACGCATGAATCCGCTCGCACGCAAGACTGCGGGACTGGCCGCCTCCATCGGCCCCGGCGTAACCTGGATCACCTTGTTCCTGTTCCTGCCAGGATTGCTCATGGGCGTACTCGCTTTCATGAGCAACAGTCCCTATGGCCAACCGACCCTGCCGTTCACCACGGCTGCCTTTTCCCAGGTCGCCGGTTACAGCTTCCTCGGCTGGAGCCCGGGCAACATCGAGGTCATCGGCCGCTCCCTGCTGCAGGCGCTGTACGCCACGTTCGCCACCATAGCGCTTGCCTATCCCCTGGCCTTTCTCATCGCCCGGGCTCCGGAGCGCCGGCGCGCCGGCCTGCTGATGCTGGTAATCATCCCCTCGTGGACCAATCAGGTGGTACGCGCCTACGCTTGGATGCAGATTCTCGCGCCCGGCACACCGCTATCGCATCTGGCGGTGACGCTTGGCCTGCTGCCGCAGCACATGGGCCTGTATCCCAGCAGCTTCGCAGTCTCCATGGGCCTGATCTACAACTACCTGCCCTACATGGTGCTACCGCTCTACGCCTCGGTGGAAAAACTCGACTGGCGCCTGGTGGATGCCGCACGCGACCTCTACGCCAACGGCTGGCGGGTATTCTGGCACGGCGTGTTCCCGCAGACCGTCCCCGGCCTGCTCGCCGGCATCATCCTGGTGGCGATCCCCTCGTTCGGCGCCTACATCGTGCCGAAGCTGCTCGGAGGCGACCGCTCCGTGATGCTCGGCAACCTGATCGCACAACAGTTCAGCTCGATGCCCAACTGGCCGTTCAGCGCCGCTCTGACCCTGGTGATGTTGCTGTTCACCTTCCTCGGTCTGATCCTGTTCCGGCGCATGGCTCGACGCCTCAACGCGGGGGAGGCGAACCTGCTGTGAAGCGCACCTCCCTCGTTATCCGTATTTCGCAGTCGGTCGCGATCGCCACGCTAGCCTTCCTCTGGCTGCCGCTGTTCGTCGTGGTCGCCTTCTCGTTCGAGCCCGAAGCCGCCGCTGTGCACCTGACCGGTTTCACTTTCGCCTGGTACGAACGCGTGTGGGAACAGGGCGGCATGCTGCACGCGCTGTACCTCTCGGTCGAGCTGGGCCTGGGCTCGGCCATACTCGGCACGGTGATCGGAGCCCTGCTCGCGGTAGGCCTGCACCGCTACCGCGGACGCGGCTTTGCCGTGCTGGCGCTGATCGTCTACCTGCCCATCGTGATGCCCGACGTCATCTACGGCATCTCGCAGATGGTGTTCTTCAACTACCTGCACCAGCTCATCGGCTGGCCACGCGCCGGCCTGGTCACCATGGGCATCGCGCATGTGAGCTTCCAGATTCCCTACGTCGCCCTGGTCGTCTACGCCCGCCTTGTCGGCCTCGACCGCAATCTTGTACATGCCGCAGCCGACCTCTACGCCTCGCCCTGGAAGAGCGTCTATGCATTCTGGCTGCCGGTACTCAAACCGGCCCTGATCGCAGGATTTCTGCTGGCATTCACGTTGTCGCTGGACGACTTCGTGATCAGTTTCTTCACCAGCGGCCCGGGCAGCGTGACGCTGCCGATCTACATCTGGGGCACCATCGCCCGCCATGGCGTGACACCGGAGACGAACGCCATCGCCAGCCTCATGATCGGTGCGGTGCTGCTGGTGGCGCTGGGGCAGACTTTCATCCGCGCCCGTCGCAACGGACATCTGCTGACGGACACGGCATGACGCTCCGCCAGAAACCCGCGGGGGGAAGCAACCGCCGCAATACCGCTGTATCACCTCAAGGGAGAAACCGATGAAAACGCTGAAGTACCTAATTCCGCTCGCACTGGCGGCAGTGCTGCCGGTCACCGCCTCGGCCCAGGAAACGTTGAACCTGTTCAACTGGACCGACTACATGAACCCCAAGGTCATCAAACAATTCGAGAAGAAGTACCACGTCAAGGTGGTGCAGACCTACTACTCCTCGAATGCCGAACTGCTGGCCAAACTCATGGCTGGCGGCGACTCACAGTACGACGTGGTCGTGCCCTCGAGCTACCTGATCCAGCGCCTCGTGGAAACCCATCTGATCCGCAAGCTGAACAAGGCCGAGCTGCCCAATTTCAAGAACCTGGCGCCGCAGTTCCAGAACACCTCCTACGATCCGCACGACACCTACGCCATTCCCTACCAGTGGGGCACCACCGGTCTGGCCTACGACACGCGCAAGTTCAAGAACCCGCCGCAGACCTGGGGCATCCTGTTCGACAAGAAGGTAAACCCGAGCTATCCCTTCGCGATGATGGGCGGCAGCGGCCAGGACATAATCGGCGCCGCCTGCGCCTATCAGGGCCACGGCATGGGCTGCGACAAGCTGGCTGACTGGAAATCCGCGGCCAAGCTGCTGATCGAGACCAAACAGCGCCACAACTTCGTCGGTTTCGTCGACGGCACTCCGGCGCTGCACCAGCTCGAAAAGGGCATCATCGCTGCCGGCCTGGTGTACAACGGCGACCTCGCCCAGGCCATGGAAAACAGCCCCGAGGCGACCAAGTACATCAAATACATCATTCCCAAGGGCGGCGCGGAAATCTGGGTAGACAACATGGCGATCCCCAGCCATGCCCCCCATCCCAAGCTGGCCCACGAGTTCATCAACTTCATTCTCGACGCCAAGATCGGTGCCGAGCTATCCAACTGGAACGTCTACGCCAGCCCCAACGCCGCAGCCAAGCCCTACCTGGACAAGGTACTGAACTCCAGGCTGGTGCAGCCGACCGCCGCTGAATGGAAGCGCCTGCAGTTCGTACCCGTGCTGAAAGGCGAGAAGCTCACCCAATTCAAGGCGATCTGGAGCGCCGTGCGCGAACACTGATCTAGCACGTCCCTCCCTCCGCCCCGCTCCGGGGCGGAGGTCTTCTTCCAGCTCCGATCAGGCTTAGCCAATCATCGGGCCGGCGACATGCAGTTCTCTCCTTACAGCCCCGATCTATCAGAATTCAGCAATCGCACCCGATGCAGAACCCGGCGCTTGGAATGCACTCCGCCTTTGACATCGGCTGACGCCGTGGTCGATTTAGGGTTCGGTACCGCCGACCTTGCCTCCGATCCCGGCCGCACCGATCATGAATCCCATGCGGCGCCACACGACAACTGAACCGCAGCAGAAACATGACCATCATCAACACGGAACGACCAGACATGGATGCAAGCAGCCGCGAAACCGCCACCGTCGCCCTGTGGGCAGTGAATATGGCGAAACCGCTTCGTAATCTCGACGAATGGCTGTCTGGCGTCGAAGCGAAACTCGCCGAGGCCGCGGCTGGCGGAGCGGATATCCTCGTCATCCCCGAGTACGTCAGCGAACAATGGCTGCAATATGCGCCGGCCGACCTGCCCACGGATCAGGAAATCGACTTCATGGCGACCGAAGGCGAAAAGGCACTCCCGGCACTGTCCGGACTCGCCGTCAAACACGGCGTGGCGCTGCTCGCCGGCAGTTTTCCAATCGCCGCGCCGGGGCGCGATCCGGACGGGGCGCCGCACGTCAATCGTGCCCACCTGTTCCTGCCCGACGGACGCCGGATCGTCCACGACAAACTGAGCCTCACGCCGAGCGAAATGGATCCCGCCGGCTGGAATCTCAACACCGGCTCGCGCATCACCCTGGTCGAATGGAACGGGCTGCGCCTGGCCATGTTGATCTGCCTCGACATCGAAATGCCGGCGCTGTCGGTCGCGCTAGCGCAGCACGCCCCGCAGGTCGACCTGCTGCTGGTACCGTCGATGACGGAGAAACGTTCCGGCTACCACCGCGTCTTCGACTGCGCAAAAGCCCGTGCGGTCGAACTGCAAACGGCTGTCTGCGTGGTCGGCTGCATCGGTTCGATCCCGTCCGACACGCGGCCCAACTACTCCGGCGCCGCCGTCTACCTGCCCTGCGAGGAAGCCTTCGGCTACGACGGACGCTTCGCGGAAATCGCCGGAGCTGCCGCAACGGAGGCCGACGGGCCGCTGCTGATCGCGCGCGACATTCCCGTCGCCGACCTGCGGCGCATGCGCCAGGGTGGCGCAGAGGTTTGGCCCGGCGCCTGGTCGGCCGCCCACGTCAGCTTCTGACCGCGCACGTCGTCCCGAGACACTCCAAGACACGAGCAGCGCGGCGGAAGACACGAATAGCGAATGACGATCCGCCACGCCCCCCCAAAGAGAGCGCCGGAATCGGCGGCCATGCTCGCAAGCGTCAAACACGCCATGGCGATCGACGTCGAGCTCGACCGTTTAACGTTCAACGATGCGTACTAAGCTCGCGCCCTGTTCAGTGAACCCATCGGCAGGAGGGTGGGCAACATTTTTTTGCTGCCCTGCCCTACACCGCAGCTGGGATCGCTATCGGCGTCGGGCGCCTTGAGCGATAGCGTGCTTCCTCAAAGGATACCGCTGCACCGGTAAGGTGGTCATTACCATGTAACCAAACATCCTGATGATGGATTATCTTGACCTGCACAGGTTGACAGACGCTGAAGCGGCACAAATACTAACAATTAAAGAATGGAAATAGCGCGGAACTGGATGCTTTGGGCCAATTTTCCTGATCGTCCGCCCTTCCCTGCTTTATGCGGCGAAATCGCCTCTCTTCTTTGATTTCAGCGGAGCACTCATACCAAAGCCGCGGTTTGCATTCATAGAACATGAAGGCAGCGGCAATACTCGCTTCGAATAAGCATCGCTCAAAATGGGGAGAGATCATGGACGAACTCGTCTATCCGCGCGAACGCGTGCTTGGCACCATCACGCTCGTGCTCGGCATCCTAGTGTGGCTCGCTTTAATCGTTGGTACCGTGGGAATCGCGTTGATCGGATTGCTGATCGGATTCCTGTTCTACCTGTTCATGCATTCGGCACTGATCGCGCACATCAAGGGCAATGGTGTCGAATTATCGGAATCTCAGTTCCCGGATATGTATGCCCAATTCACCGCCTGCTGTGAACGATTGCAGATGGACAGGCACCCGCGGGCCTATATCATGAACGGCGACGGCAGATTCAATGCGTTCGCCACCAAATTTCTTGGCACACCATTCGTCGTGCTGTATTCCGATGTGGTGGACGCAATGGCCAAGCATGCCGACGGCGTACGCTTTTACATCGGCCATGAACTTGGCCACCTGCGCATGAAACACCTGAGCGGTCATTTCCTGCGCTGGCCGGTGTTGTGGTTGCCGTTGCTCGGCGCCGCCTATTCCCGTGCCCGGGAAAGCACCTGTGATCGCCACGGCCTTGCATGCAGCAGCAGCCCCGAAGGCGCCGCCCGCGCGTTGGGGGCGCTTGCCGCCGGTCCGGAACGTTGGCAGCACCTCGACTTGACGGCTTATCGGGAGCAGACGCGTCAGACCTCTGGTTTCTGGATGTCCTTGCACGAACTGCTCGCCGGCTATCCGTGGGTAAGCAAGCGGGTCGCCCGCGTTATGAATCCCGAAGAAAAGTTACCGTCACGCAACGTCTTCTCGTATTTTCTGGCCATATTCGTACCGTATTCCGGCCGACTCGGGTCCGGCTTCGGTCTGTTGGTGATGATCTATATCATCGGCTTGCTGGCAGCCGTGGCAATTCCCGCTTACCAGGGATATGTGACAAGAGCCGAACTCTCCACCGATATCGCCGCGTCGGCATCGATACGCGAAAAACTGACCAGCTACTACCTCACCACCCACGACATCCCAACCTCGTTGAGGGTCGCTGGCCTGCCTTCACATCTGACCGATGGCAGCAAGCTGTCGCTTGACTCCAACAACATGGTACTGACACTTGCCACGCGCAAGGGAACGCTCGTGTTTACGCCGCAAGCGACCAAGGAAGGCAAGATCATTTGGTTTTGTTCCGCCGGAAAGGGGTTGCACAAGAATGCAGTGCCGTTAGCCTGCCGTCAGATGGGTAGGGAATAAAACGGCATTTACGGCGCGCGCGGCCCTTTCTCCTCGGGATTCACGCCCTTTGGAGAGAGACAAGGGGGGCGTGAAACACCGGCAGGCATCGGAGTCCAGCGTTTTACTCGGATAAGCTGCTGACGGAGTTCGGCAAGCGGCGCAGGGAGCGGGGCGTGATCGGCTTCAAATCATGGATCCGGATGCCTTCTACCCACGCCGCCGATCCTTCTCAAGCCAGATCCAGCAACGGCTTAACGCTCGCCCCTCGGAATCGAAGCAATCCATGGCGCGCCGCCAGCCGTGGAACGGCCCCTCCCCGCGGCACGGGACCCTCCGTCGGAACCGCAAACGTCATGCCGGACAAGCAGCAGCCCTAGGAAACGAAAACCGCATCGGCTCAGCGCAGTTCGCGCAGGCCTTCGGCCACGATGCCGACGAGTTCGTCGATCTGTTCGCGCGAGATGATCAGCGGCGGCGACATAGCGACGATGTCGCCGGTGTAGCGCACCAGCACACCCTTGTCGAAGCAGGCGCAATGCAGCTCGTAGCCGCGCTTGCCCGCTTCGCCAGGGCGCGGCTCAAGGTCGATGCCGCCGATCAGGCCGAGGTTGCGCACGTCACGCACATGCGGCAGCTCGCGCAAGCCGTGCAGTTTTTCCTCCCAGTAGCTGGCGAGTTCCGCGCCACGCGTGAGCAGTCCTTCGTCGGCGTAAACGTCCAGCGTTGCTAGACCCGCCGCGGCCGCTACTGGATGCCCGGAGTAGGTATAGCCATGGAACAGCTCGATGGTCGACTCCGGACCCTGCATAAAGGCATCGTAGACATGCTTGCGCACGAACACCGCGCCCATCGGGATCGAACCGTTGGTCAGCCCCTTGGCCGTGGTCATGATGTCCGGCATGACGTCGAAGTACTGCGCGGCGAAGGGCGTGCCGAGACGGCCGAAGCCGGTGATGACCTCGTCAAAGATGAGCAGAATGCCGTACTCATCACAGATTTCGCGCAGTCGCTGCAGATAGCCCTTGGGCGGCAGCAGCACGCCGGCGGAGCCGGCCACCGGCTCGACGATCACCGCGGCGATGGTCGAACCGTCGTGCAGCGCCACCAGTCGCTCCAGCTCGTCGGCCCACTCCACGCCGTGCTCTGGCAAGCCGCGGGTGAATGCGTTGCGCTCGATGTCCAGCGTGTGCCGCAAATGGTCCACGCCGCTCAGCAGGTTGCCGAAGAACTTGCGATTGGTGACGATGCCGCCAACCGAGGTACCGCCGAAATTGACACCGTGATACCCCTTCTCGCGTCCGATCAGGCGCTGACGCTGCCCTTCTCCGCGCATGCGGTGATAGGCCAGCGCGATCTTCAGCGCCGTATCCACCGACTCCGAACCGGAGTTGGTGTAGAACACGTGATCGAGATCGCCGGGGGTCAGCTCCACCAGCCTGTTGGCCAGCTCGAACGGCAGCGGATGTCCCATGTTGAAACTCGGTGCATAGTCCATCTCCGCGATCTGGCGCTGCACCGCCTCGACGATGGGCTTACGGCCGTGCCCGGCATTGACGCACCACAGTCCCGCCTGACCGTCCAGGATGCGGCGCCCATCCGCTGTGGTGTAATGCATTCCTTCTGCCGACACCAGCAGGCGCGGATCGTCCTTGAACTGGCGATTCGCCGTGAACGGCATCCAATAGGCATCGCGCGAGGAACGCTCCTCTGCAATGGCATGGTACGACTCTGGCATGCTGCTCATGGCTTCCTCCGCATAGCTTGATTCTCGATTTCAGAAAGCATAGAAGTGTTTAAAAAAATAAACAACATCCATCAGAATTGCTGGGCAAACCGGGAAATTAGATGAAAGTATGTTTAATATTCCAGTTAACCAACCCATGCAGACATTGACGGCAAAGACAGGAGAACGGATGACTGTGGACGTCGGCAAGCAACTGCGGCAACTGCGTAAAGAATACGGCTTCTCGCAACGCGAACTGGCCAAACAGGCCGGCGTGACCAACGGCACCATCTCCCAGATCGAAAAAGGCCATGCCAGTCCCTCGGTCGGTTCGCTCAAGCGGATCCTGGACTGCATGGGTATTTCGCTGGCCGCCTTCTTCACCCAGGACATCAGGCCCATGGGGCAGGTGTTCTATCCGCACGGGGAACTACCCGACCTGGGCAACGACCAGATCGCGCTACGCCTGGTCGGGGCGCATCGCCAGGACCGAAAACTCAGCGTATTGCACGAGGTCTATCAGCCTGGCGCAGACACCGGACCGGAGCGCCTCAGCCACGAAGGCGAAGAGGCCGGGGTCATCGTGTGCGGCGAGATCGAACTCACCGTCGGCGCCGAAACCCGAGTGCTCGGGCCCGGCGACGCCTACTATTTCGAGAGCCGCATCCCACACCGTTTCCGCAATCCGGGAGAGGTCGAAACCGTCGTCGTCAGCGCCAACACCCCGCCAAGTTTCTGAGCGGCGGAAACGACGGCCCACACCGAACGTCCCAAAGTCTTCCAAGCCGTTGCAACATCGAACCAACCCCCCGAGGTACAACATGACCCAACCGAACCCGACTCTCGCCGACTGGCAGACCCGCGCCGCCGCCCTCGACATCCGCGGCCAGGCCTTTGTCGACGGCCGCTACCTCGATGCCGTCTCGGGCGAAACCTTCGCTTGCATCAACCCGGCCAACGGCACCACCCTGACCACCGTTGCAGCCTGCGACGCCGCCGATGCCGACGCCGCCGTGGCTGCGGCGCGGCGCGTATTCGAAGCCGGCCACTGGTCGCGCATGGCGCCGCGCGCGCGCAAGGCGATAATGATCCGCTTCGGCGACCTGATCGAGGAGCACCTGGAAGAACTTGCGCTGCTCGAGACCCTGGACATGGGCAAACCGATCGGCGACAGCACCACCATCGACGTGCCCGGCGCCGCGCGCTGCATGCGCCACTACGGCGAGGCGATCGACAAGATCTACGACGAGATCGCCCCCACCCCCGACAACGCCCTGGGCATGATCACCCGGGAGCCGATCGGCGTGGTCGCGGCCATCGTGCCGTGGAATTTCCCGATGCTGATGGCGGCCTGGAAGATCGGCCCGGCCTTGGCCGCCGGCAACTCGGTGATCCTCAAACCCTCGGAGAAGGCTCCGTTGAGCGCGATCCGCATCGCCGCGCTGGCGGTCGAAGCAGGCATGCCCGAGGGCGTACTCAACGTCCTGCCCGGCTACGGCCACACCGTCGGCAAGGCCCTGGCCCTGGACATGGACGTCGACTGCATCGCCTTCACCGGCTCGACCGCGGTCGGTAAGCAGATCATGCAGTATGCCGGCCACTCCAACCTCAAGCGCAGTTGGCTGGAGTGCGGCGGCAAGACGCCCAACGTGGTATTCGCCGACGCTCCGGATCTCGATGCCGCCGCCGAAGCGGCCGCCTTCGCAATCTTCTTCAACCAGGGCGAAATGTGCACCGCCGGCTCGCGCCTGCTGGTCGAGGAATCCATCAAGGACGAGTTCGTCGAAAAGGTAATCGCAGCCGGCGAACGCATGCCGGCGGGAGATCCGCTGGACCCTGCGACCCGCGTAGGCGCGATCGTCGACGATTTGCAGCTCGACCGGGTCATGGGCTATATCGAAGCCGGCAAGCAGGGCGGGGCCACGGTACGCCTGGGCGGCGAGCGCGTATTCACCGAAAGCGGCGGCTACTTCGTCGCCCCCACCATCTTCGACAACGTGAGCAACGATATGAAGATCGCCCAGGAGGAGATCTTCGGCCCGGTGCTGTCCACGATCAGCTTCCGCGACGAGGAGGAGGCCCTACGTATCGCCAACGACACGCCCTACGGCCTGGCCGCGGCGGTTTGGACCGCCAACATGAGCCGTGGTCACCGCATGGCCCGGCGCCTGCGTGCCGGCACGCTGTGGGTCAACTGCTTCGACGAAGGCGATCTGACCGTGCCTTTCGGCGGCTTCAAGCAGTCCGGCAACGGCCGCGACAAATCGCTGCACGCGCTCGACAAGTACACCGAACTGAAGACCACCTGGATCGACCTCAGCCGCTGATCGGCCAGATTGAAAAAAGCCCCCGGGGAGCGCGTCTGCGCGCGCTGCCCGAGGAGTCTTCTTCGCGCCCGGTCGATATTCCCGCCCCTCAAACTCTAGTAGACTGCCGGCGGCTTGCGAGTCCGTCCCGGAGAAAGCGGCCGACAGCCGCGGCTCAGCCGCTCTCCTAACGCACCAATACCACCGGCACCGCCACCGCATCCAACAGATGGCCGATTTCAAGCGGTTCGCACGCGGCCAGCTCGCCGGCCGGCAATACCAGCATCTCGGCCGGAAACCCGGCCAACGAGGCCAACAGCCCCGCCATGGAAACGTCAGTGCGTAGGAGACGGCGCACATGCAGCCCGGCTTCCACTATTGGCGGAGTCCCGTCCGCAGGGCCCAGCAGCACGAGTTCCGCACCAAGGCTGCACGCTAGGCGCACTGCGATCTCCAGGGCCGCAGCCGGAGGCTCGATGCTCTGATAGGCCAGCAGCACCGGCCTGGCCAGGGCTTTCAGGCCCGGCGCCGACTGCCAGCGCATGCGCCGTTGCCATGCGGCGACCACCACGTCCTGGCCGGCCGAGAGTTCCAACAGCGCACTGATCCGCCTCGCGCGCAGGGTGCGGAATGACCACTTCACCTGTGCCGGATCGGCCTGGAGAGCAAGCTGCCGGCGCAAGGTTTCGGCCTGCGCGCGCAAAGCGCCGCTCAGACTCTCGGCAGCCACCGGACGCTCGGCGCCGGAGGGCAGGATTTCGCACGCGAAAGGCAGCGTCGAGGAGGTGAACAGATCCGCGTCCTCCAGGAACAACGCATCCAATTCTGCGCTCAGACTGGCTGCGAGCAGGACGCTGCTGCGCAGCGACGCCGAATCCGCGCCGCCCGCCGCCAGCGCCAGCAGAACCCGTCGCGCCTTGAGTTCAGGCGGCGCCGTCATCGCCGTTCTCCACGATAGGCCTGTTTTCGCGCCCGCTCTGGGCATAGCGCTTGCGCAGCGCGGCGAGTTCCTCGACGCGCTTCTGCACCCGCCCGTTGACGCTGTCCGGCGGATAGCGTCCGTCAACATCGGCCTCGCCGGATTCCAGGCCCGTGAGCAGATTGAGCGCCTCGTCGACGTGGCCAACGGCATACACGTGAAACCGCCCCGCCCGGACGGCTTCGACCACCGCCTCATTGAGCATCAGGTGCTTGACGTTGGCCGCCGGGATGATCACGCCCTGCTCGCCGCTGAGGCCACGCATGGCGCACAGATCGAAGAACCCTTCTATCTTCTCGTTGACCCCGCCGATGGCCTGCACCTGGCCGTGCTGGTTGACCGAGCCCGTAATGGCCAACGACTGCCGGATCGGCACGTCGGCCAGCGCCGACAGCAACACGCACAACTCTGCCGTCGATGCACTGTCTCCGTCGATCGTGCCGTAGGACTGTTCGAACACCAGGCTGGCCGCCAGCGACAGCGGCTGGTTGCGCGCATAGCGATCCGCCAGAAAGGCGGAGAGGATCATCACGCCTTTGGAGTGCAGCTTGCCCCCGAGCTTGGCCTCGCGCTCGATGTCGACGACCCCGCCCTGACCGAGACGGGCGGTGGCAGTGATGCGGCCCGGACGGCCGAAGGCATAGTCGCCGAGTTGCAGAACCGCCAAACCGTTGACCTGCGCCGTGCGCGCGCCCTGTGTGTCGATCAACAGGGTTTCGCGCAGGGTGGCGTCGCGCAGGCGTTCCTCGGTCTGGTTCGCCCGGCGCACACGCGCATCCCGCGCACGGCGCACGTCGTCTGCGGCCACGACCTCGCGCCCCGCCTGTCCGGCCCAGTAGTCGGCCTCGCGCAGCAGATCGGAAACGTCGCCCAGATGCACCGACAGCCGCTCGGAATCGTCGGCCCGGCGCGCCGCATGCTCGATGGCCCGGCCCACGGCCTCGCGCGCCAGCGGACGCAGGCCATCGCGCTGCTGCAGCGAGGCGATGAGGCGTGCATAGAGTTGCGTGTTCTCGTCGGTGCGCGGCGTATCCTCGGAGAAATCCGCCAGCACCTTGAACAGCTGGCCGAATTCGGGATCGTAGGCCTTCAGCAGGTAGTACAGCAGGCGATCACCGCTCAGCACCACCTTGAGATCGAGCGGAATCGGCTCGGGCTCCAGCGAAATGGTGCTGACCAAGCTCAGCATGCGCTCCAGCGACTCGATGCGGATCTCGCGCGTGCGTAGTGCCCGCTTGATGCCTTCCCAGCCGAACGGCGTGGTCAGCACCTTGCGTGCGTCGAGCACCAGGTAGCCGCCGTTGGCGCGATGCAGCGCACCGGCCTTGATCAGGGAGAAATTGGTAACCAGCGCACCCATCTGCGCAATGTGCTCCACCCGTCCGACGAGGTTGTGATAATTGGGGTTGTCCTCGTGGACCACCGGCGCCCCGTTTGCCTCGGCATTGTCGACCAGCACATTGACCCGGTAGCGCTGGAGCAGCTCGTGATCGTGCAGCTGCTGAGCCTGCGGCTGCTCTTCCTCCTCGCCGGCGCGGCGGAAAACGTCGACGTTCTCGGCGACGTCCTGCTTGACTGCATTGAGGAATTCCAGGACCTGGGGCGAAGCCGCGTATTTCTCCTCCAGGCCGTGCAGCAACTGCCCGACAGCGGCGTCGCTGACCTCGCGGTTGAGTTCGCGGAAACGCTCACGGCTCTCCTTCTGCCATGCCGCGATCCGGTGGAACACGCCCTTGAGCTTCTCGTTGAGTTCGCGCACCGAGGTCTCGATGGCCTCGCGCTCCGACTCATCCAGCTTCTTGAACTCGTCCGGCCCCAGAACCTCGCCATCGCGCCGCGGAGCCAGCGTGAAGCCCACCGGCGTGCGCAGAATGGCGATGCCCTGCGCCTCGGCCTGCTCGTTGAGTTCGGCGAAGGCGCTTTCCTCGCGCCCCTTGTAGTCGTCGGTGATCTCCTGCGCGCGAATGCGGTATTCGTCGCTCTGGAATGCAGCCGGCACGGCGTGCAGCAGTTCGTCCAGCAGACGCTCCATATCGGCGCGTAGCTCAACACCTCTCCCGGCGGGCAAGGCCAGCGCCTGGGGACGGTGCGGCACATCGAAGTTATTTACGTAGCACCAGTCGGAGGGTGCCGCACCCTTGGCCGCCTCGCCCTCCAACAGTTGCTTCAACAGGGTCTGCTTACCCAGACCGGGCGAACCCATGACGAACAGGTTGTAGCCTTCGTGGCGCATGCCCACGCCGAAATTCAGTGCCTCCAGTGCCCGCTCCTGGCCTAGCGGGCCGGCCAGAGGCTCAAGCTCCGCGGTAGTCCCGAAATCCAGCTGCGAAAGATCGCAAACGCGATAGAGCTGGTCGGGTGCGAGCGCCTTGCTATGGGGCATCCTGATCTCCTTTGCGGATGAACCTGATTGTCCCGGCCGGCGTGTGGCGACTAGAGAAATTCCGGCAGATGCGACCTAATGTCCTCCACCACCTGCCGCGTCAGGTCGAGCGACACCTCTCCGGCGAGCCTGCGCCGCACCTCCACCGCCATGCAGCTACGCAAACTGCCGAGAAAGCGCGGCGCGGCGGCCACGTATAGCCTGTCGAAGCATCCGCCTGCGCAGGCGTGCTCAAGTGCGCTGCAAACCTCCTTGGCGAAGCGGGCTGCCTCTTCCTCTTTGGGCTCCACCGCATGCTCCATACCATAGGACCGCTGGCCGAAGCGGACATGCATTGCGCCGAGACTGTCGGAGCCCATATCGCTGGCCTGCAACCTCCCTTGAGGATGGACCAAGTCTTCGATTTCCGCTAGTTCGCCGCGCGCTCCCTGGGCTTCGAATAGCCTTGCCCGCACTTGGTCCGCCGCGACCACCCAGATCTTCTCCATGCAAACATTCCCCATATTGACGGCATGGAGAAATCTAGCGTTGCGAAGCGGCATCGGCATTGCGCCAGATCAAGTTGTCGCTCAAATCTTTGAACACTGCCGCAACTAGACGGAACTAGACGGAACTAGACGGAACTTTGCAGCCAACGCCTTTGGGACGGGCTATCGCGAGAGCTGGATGAGGACACACCAGTGCGCTGACCTCGCAACCGCCCGAGCAGGTACAATGTCCGTCCGCACATGGATAGTGTCTTCCAATGCCGAGCCATCGCCAAGCCTACACGCTGCTGACCCTGACCGCCCTGTTCTGGGCGGGCAACTTCGTCCTCGCCCGCGCCGTGCACGCCAGCGTACCGCCTATCGGACTGGCCTTCTGGCGCTGGTTCGTGGTGGCGGTGTTCATCGTCCCCTGGGGCTGGGGCGAACTGCGCAGACAATGGCCGTTGATGCGCAGCCGGCCGATCCTGATGCTTGCATTGGGCGTGTTCAGCGTCGGCGCCTTCAACACCTTGATCTACATCGGCGTGCAGACCACGCCGGCGGTCAACGCGCTGCTGCTGATTTCCGCCACCCCGGTGTTCATCCTGCTGTTGGCGCCGCTGGTGCTGGGCAACAAGCTGTTGCTGCGCCAAGCGGTGGGTGTGCTGGTATCCGCCGCCGGCGTGCTGCTGGTGCTCAGCCATGGCGACTTCGCCGCCATCGCCGATCTCGGCCGCCACGGCGGCAACCTCTGGGTGCTGGCCGGCGTGCTAAGTTGGGCGCTGTACTCTGTGCTGCTGCGTAAACTGCCGACCGGCATCGGCGGGCGTGGCCTGTTCGCCGCCACCGTCATCATCGGTGTAGTCGTGCTGCTGCCCTTCTACCTCGGCGAAACCTTCATACAGCATCGCCCCGTACACGCCAACGTGACGCTGTTGCTGACGGTAGCCTACATCGCGGTATTCGCCTCGGTACTTGCATACCTGTTCTGGAACCGGGCCGTGGCCATGATAGGGGCCGAACAATCCGGCGTGTTCATCCACCTCATGCCAGCTTTCGGGCTGATCCTGTCCGCCCTGCTGCTCGGCGAACGGATCACCACCGCGGATCTGGTCGGCTTGGCGTTGATTCTCGGCGGGCTGGTGGTTGCCGCCGGCAAGCTTTGGAGGCACTAAACGCCACAGCGAACCCCTTGGATTCATGGCGTACAAAAGCGCCTTAATCCAACTAGGCAACACGCATCTTCATTCCGAATCCAGTCTCGGCTCATATCGGAACGAACCGCCTCAATAGTCAGCGCCCGCGACAACCGCCTACGCGAGACCGCTCCCTAACTACAAACCCAGCACACTAGGTCCCTGTCAAAGGTCGTCCGGAGCAAACGGCAACTCCCACTGCCACCCGGCGACTTCGGCATTCACCTCCTCCTGCAAAACCAACCCGCCGCAGCGTACTCCCAGGAGACGCAGGCGCCGCTCCAGCGGCACACGCTTCAGACACTCGCCGGCGGCGCGTCGGATGGTCCGCGCGTCCCAGGTCGGTTCAGGCAACGTAAGATCCCGCGTCAGCGTACGGAAGTCGTCGTAGCGCAATTTGATGCCGATGGTGCGGCTCCGATAGCCCTTGCGCCGCAGGTCGCCGGCCACCCGCTCGCACAGCGCGGTAAAGATCGCCGACAGCTCGGCGCGATCATAGCGGGAATGCAGATCGCGCTCGAAGGTCGTCTCGCGGCTGATCGACTTGGGTTCCGATTCGGTGACTACGGGCCGTTCGTCGATTCCGCGCGCGACATCGTACAGCCAGCCTGCATAGCTGGCTCCGAAATGCGCCCGCAGCAGCGAGAGTTCCACCTCTGCCAACTGACCGATGGTAGCGATACCCAGGGCGTCCAGCTTGGCCGCCGACTTGGGCCCGATACCGTTGATCCTGGCCACCGGCAACGGCCAGATGCGTGCTGGAATATCGTCCATACCGAGCACGGTCAAGCCATCGGGCTTGTCCAGTTCCGAGCCAATCTTCGACAGCAGCTTGTTCGGCGTCACGGCGATCGAACAGGTCAGGCCGGTGGCGTCGAACACCGCCTGTTTAAGCCGATGAGCCAGTTCCACCGCTTCACCATGCACTTCGCCGAGATCGACGTATATCTCATCGATGCCGCGGTCCTCGATATGCGGCGCGATGGCAGCGACCGCCGCCTTGAAGCGTCCGGAATAGTGCCGATAGGCCTCGAAATCCGCCGGCAGCAGGATCGCGTCGGGCGCCAGCCTGGCAGCCTTCATCATGGCCATGGCCGAGAACACGCCCAGCGCCCGGGCCTCGTAGGTCGAGGTCGTCACCACGCCGCGTCCGGCATAGTCGCGCAGTCGTGCGTATGACCGGCTCCCGTCCTGGTTCAGCACCGGCTCCGGTGCGCTGCGCCCGCCTACCACGACCGGCTGGCCGCGCAAGTCTGGATAGCGCAACAGCTCCACCGATGCGAAAAACGCGTCCATGTCCAGATGCGCGATGCGGCGCGAAGAGTGGTTCATGTCATCAACGCCGGCGTCAGGGGTGACGAAGCAGACGCCTCACCGGAGCAGTAGACGTTAACAGATTGTTCTTGTCGCTCAGACGAGTGCGAGAAGAGGCCGAATAGGGCGGAGAATCCTCCTGGAAAAGATTTTCGCAGCCTCCACGCAGCGGGCAGGCACAGGGGCCGGCCTGCCAAAAAACATTGTTTACGGGGTATAAATGACCATTTCGAACCCGATTCGGACACGCTATCGCGCCGCATGGGCGGAATTTCAACAGCCTACCGATACTGCTCGTCGGCAGCAAGATACGCTCGATCATATCGCCTTCAGGTCCGCGTCAAGCAGCAGGGCCGCAAACTTGTCCGCTGGTACGGGTATGCTGAAAAAAATTCCCTGAAACAGATCGCAGCCCATATCTTTGAGCATATCGACCTGTTCTTCGTATTCGACGCCTTCGGCGACCACCGCGAAGTTCAGAACCTTCGCCAGCGAAATGATGCGCTCGACAACGGCCTGCTGACGCGCATCCTCTTGCAGCCTGAGAATGAAGCTGCGGTCCAGCTTCAAGGTCCCTACCGGCAGATCGAGCAGGTAACTGAGCGACGAGTACCCAGTACCGAAATCATCAAGCGCGAGCGACACGCCCAAATCGCGCATGCCGCGCAGATTGTCGGATACCACGGGCGCCTGAACAATGGCCGCCGATTCCAGAATCTCGATCTCCAGGCGATCCGGAGTCATGTCATGGCGCTGCAACGCGGCACGCAGCTTGCCGCACAGATCAACGTCCATCAGCTGTTGGGTGCTCAGATTCATGGCGACTGCAACAGGAGGCAGCCCCTGTCTGTCCCACTCGGCCATCTGCGCACAGGTGCGATCCATGACCCACTCTCCAAAACGATCTCCCAGGCCGATGCTCTCCAGCACAGGAATGAATACCTTCGGCAACACGATGCCGCGCGTGGGCGAACGCCAGCGCACCAGGGCCTCGACGCCGGCGATCCGACCGTCATAGGTTACCTTTGGCTGGAAGCACAGAAACAGTTCGTCGGCATCGATGGCGACACGCAATGCCTGAGCCAGCTCGAAACGCTCGTTGACGGACTCGTCCATCGACTGGCTGTACCACCTCAATCTGACACGCGGATCGCGTTTGGCCTCGTACATGGCCGCATCGGCCATTTTCAACAATTCGTCGAAGTTCTCCGCATTATCCGGATACAGCGCGATGCCCGTGCTGGCCTGCGTAGTTACGTCGTGCCCCTGTATCCTGATCGGCTGACTCAGTGACTCATTCAATCGCACCGCAATATCGCGTATCCGCTGTACCGCACCATCCCCCTCCATATCCGGCAGGAGAACCACGAATTCATCACCACCGGGCCGGGCCACCGTGTCACTCGCCCGCAGCTCGTTGCGCAGCCGTTGCGCACAGGTCTGCAGCAGGACGTCACCCGCCGCGTGCCCCAGAGAATCGTTGATCTCCTTGAAACGATCCAGATCCGCCAACAACAGACCGATCCTCGCACCGCTGCGCAGCGCGCGCTCCATGGCCTGTTCCGCCCGATCGCGCAACAACGCACGGTTGGGCAGCCCGGTCAGAAGGTCGTGATAGGCCTGATATCTCAGGGACGCTTCCGCCTCGAGCTTTGCAGTGGCTACCGCAAGCCTGTCGGTCAGACTGCGCACCGCATGCTCGGCATCCCCCTGCAACACCGCCGAGCCCTCATAGATAAGCACGGTCAAACCGATACGATTGGCATTCAGGCATATGCCTTGAAGCAATGCCGGGGCGTGCGCCGACACACCCGCCAGGTGCAGGCAACGAGCCATACGCGCATCGCCGCCCTGCGATTCGAGCCAGTGATCACAGCCGATGTCATCGGCCAACGCGCCCAAATCGCGTACATCGTCCGCCAGCAGCGCTGCGCTGCCGTCCGACGTGAACAACCGGTTCCCCTCGCGATCCGAAAAATGAACGACCGCGACGCGGTACGCGCCGGCCACCTTGGGTAGATACTCGACCAGCACCCGTGCGACCCCGGCAACGTCAACCGCCTCCAGAACGGCCCGATCGAGCCGGGCGAACGCCTCCTGCACATAAAACTTGTCACCCAAGGCATCCGCCATGCGGTTGAACGCATTTGCGACCTGCCCGAATTCGTCATCGCCGCCCGCCTTGGCGCGCACACCGAAATCGCCGGCAGCCAGGTTGCGGGCGCTGTCCATCAAATCCGTCAACGGCGATAACTGACGGCGAATCTGCGTGACCGCCACCCACGCAGCCAGCCCGAGCGCCAGGAAGGCAAGCGCAATATAGAACTGCTTGAAGGCGACCAGCATGCCGATCGCCTCACGGCGCCTTTCGGCGGTCACGATGATCAGCCCCCTGTTGCCGAGCACCCCCCGAAGACCGACGGCCCAGTAGCCGGCCAGAAAATGCTCGCCACCCTGTTCGAATTCGAAACTACCTGTCTCATGATCGGCCCGCAGCGTCAGGGCGGACACGACCGCCTTCGGGCTCATGCCGGAAGAGCAGTACAGCAGCCTTCGATCGCGCGTGAAGATGCAGACATGGTTCGGAGTCATATCGTTGTGCCACAACTGCTGCGCATCCAATTCGGTGCGCAGAATCCGTTGCGTCGTCGGCTGCCTGACGAGCAGCAGCAGCCGCGGCGGCGTTCCCGCTCCGAAACGCAGCACCACGGCTCCGGCATTCAACCTGCGCAGCGCATCGGCATCGGGCGCAGCCGATACCCCCTGCAAATCTCCCAGCAAGCCCCACGGCCAGTCCGCATGCACTGGATAGACTTTTGCCGCGTCGTGCAGAAGCCGGGCCTGTAAATTGAGGCGATCGATGACGGCAAGGCCGAACTGCTTGCTCGCATGTTCGGCCTTCGCCTTGGCTCCACTGTCGAGCATGCGGTACACGGTGAAGTAGGAGTAACCGGCCATTAGTGCGACCGGCAACAACGCCACCAGCACGATCTTCCAGAACAGACGCTGAGCTACTCGACTCCTGAACGCACCGCCATAAGTCACGGCCATCCCGTCAATACCCCGAGGCAGGGCCGATGTAGCTTCCGTTGCCGGCACGTATGACGTCGTCCTGCGAATTGTAAGAGGCAAGCTGAGTCGTTGTCTTGCCATCCTCTCCCATGCTGTACAGATCAAAATCGCTGTTGACCGGATGCATGCTCTTGTCCTTCAAAATCTTTCCTACCTTCGGCGGATTCCGCACGTCGATAGGAACGTAATTGTAGACGTTTCCCCAGGGATCCAGCGGAATGAAGATTCCCAGGCCTGCGAGTGTGGCGGGATAGGTGTTGTGTGTCCTGTAGTAGCGTGTCAGATCGGCTGCCAGCATGGAAATGGTCATCTTCGCCTGATTGACCTTAAGATGCTCCCTGTGTTGCTGATAGGCGGGAACGGCTATCGCCGCCAGAGCTGCGGCAACGACCAGGGCGATCACCAACTCAATCAGCGTAAAGCCCCTGTCGGACGAATGCTTCATGGCTTATTCGTGTAACGTCCGGAGTCACAAGAAAACGACCGTTTTTGATTATCACATTGCCGCGCCGAATAAAACACCATGCCTAGCGAGCGAATATACCGCCCCATCCACACAAGCGACCACGCGTCAGTCGGCCTGCTTTAGGTAGACTTCGAAACCGCGCGCCTGGTAATTGGCCAGAGCCGAGGGGTGATCCAAGGTGCAGGTATGCAGCCAAACGCGTTTCGCGCCCCAAGCCCAGGCTTCCTCGATCGCGCGGGTCAGCAGATATCCGCCGTAGCTCCTGCCGATGAAGGCTTCCGCCAAGCCAAAATAGAGAATTTCGACTTCATCTCCGGTGGACTTCTGCAGCTCGAAATATCCTGCCGGAGTGCCGTGGTCATAGGCGATCCAGGTACGTAGACCGTCCGTTTCGATAATCCCCCGCCAGACATCCTCGCTCCATTCGTCCCGGTCGGTCCACCGCCAGGCGGCGCCGACGTAGCGATAGAGGAAACGATTGACCGCATACTGCGGAATCCCGCACTCACGGACCTCGAATTGCTCATGCGGGCGAGGCTTGCCGTTCAGCCGGGCCGGATCAAGCATTTGCAGGTAATATGTGATGACGCTCATGCACTGCAGCATACCCGCAACAGGGTGATAGAACAGAGTCCTCGTCTTACACCAAGAACGACCATAGTGAATCTTCGTCCCCGGTTCATTCTCCTGATATTGGCTCTATTCGCCATCACCGCTCCGCTGACCTGGCTGGCTGGGCGGTCCGTTGCCGAGGGCATCGTCGAGCAGTGGGCGGTCCGCTATGCGGAAAAACAGCTCCAATACGACAGGGCCCGCATGCAACCGGTCTTCCACGAAATCACCCTGTCGCGCCAGTTGGCCGAAACGCCCGTCATCCGGCAATGGGCCGAACGCCCGAACGATCCGGAAATTACCCGACACGCGCTGGCGGAAATGGAGAACTACCGGCATTTCTTCACCGGCCACAACTACTTCGTTGCCCTGCGCAAGAATCTTTCCTACTACTACAACGATGCGGAAAACAAATACGCCGGGAAACAGTTTCGCTACCGCCTGAACCCCGGAGCGAAAAAGGATGCCTGGTTTTTCGACCTGATCAGGCAAGACAAACGTATCACGCACATCAACATCAATCCGGACCCGGCGCTAGGCGTCACCAAGCTCTGGATCGACGTACTGATCCGAAGCCACGGCAAAGTGCTTGGCATCACCGGCACGGGACTCGACCTGACGCCGTTCATCAAACACAGCGTCGCGAATGCCACACCCGGCATATCGACTCTTTTCGCCGACTACCAGGGCTCCATCCAGCTCTATCGGGATCCGAACCTGATCGACTACGCATCGATCACCAAACACGACGGGGAACACAAGACCATCGACCTGCTGTTGCAGTCGCCCGCCAACCGCGCGGCCGTACACGCAGCGATGACACAGGCCAGAACCGATCATTCGAAAATCACCACGACATTCATAAACTTGCATGATCGGCGCTATCTGGTCAGTGCGGCCTACCTGCCCGAATTGGGCTGGTACGAGATCAACCTCCTCAACCTGTCAGTCATCCTCCCTTACACTCGCTTCATCGACATAGCGGTGGTGTTTCTCGGTGCACTGCTGGCCGCGCTGGCGCTGTTCTACATCGCTCTCGGTCGCTGGGTGATCAGCCCTCTGCAATCGCTGGAACGTACCATTGCAAGCGTCGAAGCGGGGTTGCAGCCCTCAGCCCCATGCGCCGGAGCGGGAGAAATAGGCAGGCTGAGCAGACATTTCGGACGCATGACACAGGCGCTGCTCGATGCCAACAAGGGCCTCGAAGCCAAAGTAGCCGAGAGGACGCAGGCGCTGGAACGCCTCAGCATGATCGACCCCCTGACCGAGATGCTCAATCGGCGAGGCATGACCGAACGTATCGAGGCGGAGTTGGAGCGTTGCCACCGGATGGACAAACAGCTCGCTTTGCTGTGGATCGACGTCGACCATTTCAAATCGGTCAACGATCGGCACGGACACGTTGCCGGCGACCAGGCGCTTAAGCTGGTAGCATCGCTCATCGGTGAAACCCTGCGGCCCGACGACGTCGCTGCGCGTTGGGGCGGTGACGAATTCCTCGTCATGCTCGAACACACTGGCCCGGAAACCATGAGTCGGATCGGAATCAGGCTTCATGATCGCGTCGCGACCGGCACCGCAGAATTCAGCCTGCATGGTGAACGCATCCCGCTCAGCGTCAGCATCGGCGGCTGCCTCGCCCACCCCGGAGAAAGCCTGGAAGACCTGCTCGCCAAAGCCGATCAGGCTCTGTACACCGCAAAGGAAAACGGCCGCAACCGCTATCACCCCTTCGAGGAAAACCCGCAGACGCCCGACACCCCCTGAGCCCGGCGAGGAACGGCCAGTCAATTTTCGTCACAACCCGCACCGGACGACTCCCAGCCACGCTCGCACCCGGCAAGCGCCGAAACTCAGCTCCCTTCGTCCAACAGCTCGATCCAGTGCCGCACCGCGAGCCCCTGCTCGTCATATAGATGCAACTGGCAACCGACGTTGGCCGTGGCAATCGATTCCGGACCGCCCTCGCCCAACTTGGCCAACTTGTCGCTACGCAAACGCTGCGACAGCTCCGGCTGCAATATGGAATACGTGCCCGCCGAACCGCAGCACAGGTGCGCGTCACGCACCTCGGTCAGCACGAAACCGGTCTCACGCAGGATGCGTTCGACCACGCCGACAAGCTGTTGCCCGTGCTGCAGCGTACAGGGGGCATGAAAGGCGATGCGCCGCCCAGCGCCGATGCTCGCGAATGCCGTCAGATCCTCCGCGGCAATCACCTCGGACAAATCGCGCGCCAGGGCGCTGACCCTGACCGCCTTCTCGGCGTAAACCGGGTCGTGGCGCAGCAGATGACCATAGTCCTTGACTACCGCACCGCAGCCGCTGGCGCTGACCACGACGGCTTCGACGCCACGCTCGATCCATGGCCACCAGGCGTCGATATTGGCGCGCATGTAGTCAAACGCCTCTTCGGGAGCGGACAGATGATGGCTCACCGCACCGCAACAGCCCTGCCCTTGCGGGCTGATCAGACCGATGCCCAGGCGGTCAAGCACGCGCGCGGCGGCAGCGTTGGTGGCCGGCGTCGCCACCGACTGCGCACAGCCTTCGAGTACCAGCATGATACGCGCGTGCGAAGCTTGAGGCCGGGCCGGCACCCGCTGCGGCGGCGGCACTCGCACCTTGAGCGCGGCGGGCAGCAGCGGGCGCAAGCCCTGTCCAAGCCGCAGCAGTGGTCCGAACAGCCCTGGCCGGGGCAGTATCCTGCGCAGCGCATAGCGCAACAGCCTTTGCCGCCAAGGACGGGATACCTGCCGCTCCAGAACCTCGCGCCCGATATCGACGAGACGCCCGTACTGCACGCCCGACGGGCAGGTCGTCTCGCAGGCCCGACAGGTCAGGCAGCGGTCGAGATGCAGCTGTGTGCTGCGCCCCGGTGGTTGCCCCTCGAACACCTGCTTGAGCTGGTAGATGCGCCCGCGCGGGCCGTCGAGTTCGTCGCCGAGCAGTTGGTAGGTCGGGCAGGTCGCGGTGCAGAAACCGCAATGCACACAGGCGCGCAGGATAGCATCGGCCTCCCGGCCTTCCGGCGTATTCAGAAACTGTTCGGTCAAATGCGTCTGCATAAAGTCACAGCCCCGCGTAGAGGCGACCGAGGTTGAAAATGCCGGCCGGATCGAGTGCCGCCTTGAGTCGCTTGTGCAAGGCGGCGACGGGCGCCGCCGGAGGATGAAAGTGCGGCTCGCCTTCCCAGCCCCGGTACAGCGTGGCATGGCCATCGGCGTACTCGGCCGCGCGGCGGACCTCCTCCGGGGAGGCATCGCCCACATACCAGCGCTGCGCCCCGCCCCAGTCCAGCAGCCAACGCCCGGGCAGGTCAGGAAGCTGCGCGGTGGAGGCCACCGACAGGCGCCACAGGGGCGCGTCGTGGCGGAAGAAACCGAACTCGTGTTCGCGCAGCCCCCGCCACAGCGCCGCCGCATCATCGACCACGTCACCGCCCAGGCGCTTGTGCGCGGCGGCAACTGCCGCGGCGGCACCGCTTAGGCGCAGGCACAACCGTTCGCCGTGGTGGAAGGCGCCGCTGAGCGGCAGGGGACGCCCCGCCCATTCGTTCATGCGCTGCAAAGCCTCTGCGGCGCTCAGCTCCTGCTCCAGTGTCAGTTCGGCCTGCGGACACGGCAATACCTTGAGGCTGACGTCGAGCATGACGCCGAGCGTGCCGAAGCTGCCGGCCATCAAGCGGGAGAGATCGTAGCCGGCGACGTTCTTCATCACCTCGCCGCCGAAACGCAGGATCTCACCGCGGCCGTTGAGAATGCGCGTACCGAGCACGAAATCCCGCGCCGAACCGGCGTACGGCCGCCGCGGCCCGGAAAGATTGCAGGCGACGGTGCCGCCCAGCGTGGCGTGCGCACCGTAATGCGGCGGCTCGAAGGCCAGCATCTGCCGGTTGTCGGCAAGCAGCGACTCGATTTCGCTCAGCGGCGTACCGGCGCGCGCCGTGAGCACGAGTTCGACCGGTTCGTAACTGATCACACCGCAGTGACCTGCCACGGACAAGACTTCGCCGGCAACCTCGTGGCCGAGGAAACGCTTGCTGCCGGAGCCTTCGATGCGCAGCGCCACCTCTTGCTGCGCGGCCTCGCTCACCTGCCCGGCGAGGGCGTCGCTGATATCCTGATCGGTGCTCATCAGAAACGCTCCAGTTCCGGGAAGGGCAGTTCGCCGTTATGCACGTGCATGGCACCCAGCTCCGCGCAACGGTGCAACGTGGGCACCGCCTTGCCCGGATTGAGCAGTCCATCCGGATCGAAGGCATGCTTGACCGCATGAAATTGGGACAGCTCCGCGCTATCGAACTGCACGCACATCTGATCGATCTTCTCCACGCCGACGCCGTGTTCGCCGGTGATAGTGCCCCCGACCTCCACGCACAGCTCCAGGATCCGCGCCCCGAATTCCTCGGTGCGCTCCAGCTCGTCCGAGGAGTTGGCGTCGTAGAGAATCAGCGGATGCAGATTGCCGTCGCCGGCATGGAACACATTCGCGACGCGCAGGCCGTACTCCTCGCTGAGTCGCGAAATGCCGGCCAGCACCTCGGGCAGCCGACGGCGCGGGATGGTACCGTCCATGCAGTAATAGTCCGGCGACAGGCGGCCCACCGCCGGAAACGCCGCCTTGCGCCCCTTCCACAGCAACTGGCGCTCGGCTTCGTCCTGCGCGGTGCGGATCTGCGTGGCGCCGGCACGGGTGAGCAGATCGTGCACCTGCAAAAGGTGCTCGGACACCTCCTCATTGGTGCCGTCAACCTCGCACAGCAGGATGGCCGCGGCATCCAGCGGATATCCTGCATGCACGAAGGCTTCCGCGGCCTCGATGGCGAAGCCGTCCATCATTTCCAATCCGGCCGGCACGATGCCGGCGGCGATGATCTCGCCCACCGCGCGCCCGGCCGTCGGCACGTCGTCGAAAGCGGCCATCACCACCTGCGCGCGCTCGGGCAGCGGCAGCAGCCGCACCGTGACCTCGACGATCACGCCGAGCATGCCCTCGGAGCCGTGCATCAGCGCCAGCAGGTCGTAGCCCGCGGAATCCAGCGCCGCGCCGCCCAGGCTCAGACGCTCGCCCTCGATGGTGATCACCTCGATGCCGAGCACGTTGTGCACGGTCAGTCCGTACTTGAGGCAATGCACGCCACCCGAGTTTTCGGCCACGTTGCCGCCGATGCTGCAGGCGATCTGCGAGGACGGGTCGGGCGCGTAGTACAAGCCATGGGCGCGCGCGGCCTCGCTGATGGCGAGATTGCGCACGCCCGGCTGTACGCGCGCCACGCGCGCCAGCGGGTCTATGGAAAGAATACGGTTGAAGCGAGCCAGCGACAGCAACACGCCCTCGTCCAACGGCAGCGCGCCGCCGGAAAGCCCCGTTCCGGCGCCGCGCGCGACCACCGCCACCTGTCGCCGGCGGCAGGCCTTAAGCACCGCCTGCACCTGTTCTACGGTCTCCGGCAGCGCCACCGCACCCGGCAGGCGCCGATAGGCGGTCAGACCGTCGCACTCGTAGGGACGTAGCTCCTCCTCTGTGCTCAGCAGCGCCCCCGGCTGGGGCAATATCCTGCGCAGTTTTTCCAGCAGATCGGCATCCACGCAGCCGCGGCGCCCCTCCGCGTTGTCGTCATTCATGGCCGCTCCTTGCATGCGACCGGAAGCGCCGCTTCTGTGCGCCATCCGTCGCAATGTTCCTGTTTGCGTTCCATCGTCATTTCGGCATGCCGGACGGAAACGCGCGCCCAACGCCATGCTACAAGATAGCGTACTCCAACGCGCTTCCGTCGCGGCCTGTTCCCGCAATTCGCAATCGCCTCGCGACCACAGTCTTCATCGACATACAGAACGTCAATACGCGATGTTCGGCATGAGCGCCCCGGCATCGTTTGGCCCGGCCTCAATCTTCACACGCCGCCCATCAGCAGTTTCGCCGCCATGGCCAGAGCGGCGACGGCGACGACGATCCTGATCCAGCGCTCGCCGCCCTTCCGAGCCAGATGCGTTGCCACCCAGGCGCCGACGATGTTGCCGCTGCCGACGGCCAAGCCCAGGCGCCAGTCGACCTTCCCGAGCCACCAGAACACCAGCAGCGCGGGCAACATGTAAAGCAGCACAACGAACACCTTGTGCGCATTGGCCCGCACCAGATCGACGCCGAGCAGACCGCGCAGCGCGGCCAGGAACAGGAAACCCACGCCGATCTGGATGAAGCCGCCATAGAAGCCGATGCCGAGCATCGCCGGATAGACCAGCCAACGCCCTCGCACCCAGCCGTCGGCGGTCAGAAACCGCTGAGGAATGAACAGGCTCAGCGTGGTGAAGATCAACACCCCGACCAACACGAAGCGCAGAACCTCGTCGTCGATCGAAGCACCGTACCAAGCACCGAGAATACTACCCGGCAGAGCCCACAGGGCGAGCTTCATGCTCAGCGCGGCATCGGTCAGCCCTACGCTGTGGAAGCGGCCCACCGCGGTCAGATTCTGCAGCACGATGGCAATGCGATTGGTGCCGTTGGCGACCGTCGGATCCAGGCCGGCGAAAATGAGCAGCGGCACGGTGAGCATCGAGCCGCCGGCCGCCAGCACGTTGACCACCCCGGCCAGCGCACCGACGCCGAACAGCAAAAGCGGCATGGCCTCCACTCAGCGCCTGCCGGCCAGATAGCGCGCCAGAGCGCGGTAGTGCTCCGTCAGATCGTCGAGCGAAAATGCCGCGTTGGCCGGACTGGGGTTGGGCGTGACGAATACCGGTGCGCCGGCCACCCGCTCATCCTGCAATCCCCATTCATCCGCGGGCCGCGTTCCCCGCGCATAGCGCAGGAAATACCCCCAGGCGACACGGCCGTGGAACCACAGCAGTTGCGGTGTCACCGCATCGAGACGCGCCTCGAGTTCACCAGCACCGGTGCGATAATCCGCCGCGCGCAGGTCGCCGGCACCACGGGTCGGGCGCTTGACCAAGTCGGTGAAGCCGATGCCGTGCACCTCGAACAGCCGACGCATCGCCTGCGGGCCCGGCCGCAACTTCTCGTTCACCAGACCCGAAGCGTTCAGCGCCGCCCAGAAACGATTACGCGGATTGGCGAAATAGAAACCGGCCTCGACGGAAGGCAGGGAAGGATTGAGGCCGACGGAAACGATGCGCAAGCCGGGGGCGAGCAGATCGGGGAGCGTCGCGACGCCGTCAGCCGGCGCTAGTCTCGCACCTGAATCCACAACACGTGGCCGTCGCCGGCGATGGGCTTTTTCGGAATCAGATAGTCGCTACGGTACAACACGCCAAGCACGAAACGGTTGATGGCGAAGCCCCACCAGCTGTCCAGCCCGGTCGTCGCCGTCGCCACGCGGCCGCGAAAAGCGCAACGCCGCACCTTGCGCAGCACCTTGAGCCCGGCAAGTTCCGTCTCCATGGAGATATCGGTGACCACGGCGTCGAATTCCGCGCCGCGCTGCTCGAGCAGGTCCATGCCCTCGGCGGCATTGCATGCGCGCTCGATCTGCGCGCCGCGGGCAGCAAGGTCGGCGGTCAATTGTTCGGCATAGAAATCATTGTCGTCGACGACCAGCACGTGCTTGAAAGCGGGCGACTCGCCCACCGCCAGACCGAACCAGCGTCGCGGGGCGGAAGCGCTCACGTGACAGCCTCTGTCTGCAAAGGCGCGTGTTGTAACCCCGCGGGGCATGCGTGTCAAACTGCGCTGCGTCCCGCTCACGCAGCCCGCCACCCCAGCGGTGGCTTTCTCGCACAATCCTCCGCAGGTTATCCTGCATGGGATGTTCCGAGACTCCCAGGGTCTGTTCACACGATTGTGCGGCACGCTGTAGCGTCCGCCTGAGCGCCAATCAAGGCGCGAGGAGAGCAGTTTGGTCACTCCAAATAAACGACGAGCAACGCCGAGTGGCACTCAGACGGACATAACTCGCAGGGCCGGGTCACGAAAAACACCCCGGCAACGCATGGCGCAATAGTAGTGAACAGACCCTAAGGACCACAGACACATGGCGACAGACAGAACCTCCGACGGACGCGTATTGAGACCCTGGGAGCGCACCTTCGACCGCGTCCTCACGCCATTCGAAGAGTTCATCCACAACCAGACCACCGGCGGCATCCTGCTGCTGAGTGCCGCCGTCATCGCCCTGGTCGTCGCCAACTCGCCGCTGGGCGATGCCTACCGGCATCTGCTGCACATGAAGATCGGTTTCCACATCGGCACCTGGGCGCTCAGTCTGAGCCTGCACCACTGGGTCAACGATGGTCTGATGACCCTGTTTTTCTTCCTCGTCGGCCTGGAGATCAAACGCGAGCTGCTGGTCGGCGAACTTTCAGATCTGCGCCAGGCGGCGATGCCCGCAATCGCCGCGGTGGGCGGCATGGTCGTGCCGGCTCTCATCTACACGGCGCTGACGCCGGCCGGCCCCGCCGCCAGCGGTTGGGGCATCCCCATGGCCACCGACATCGCCTTTGCCGTCAGCGCGTTGGTCATTCTGGGCCGGCGTATCCCGCCCGGCCTCATGGCTTTTCTCGTCGCCCTAGCCATCGTCGACGATCTCGGCGCGGTGGCGGTGATCGCCATTTTCTATACCGGCGACGTCAACCTGACGATGCTCGCGATCTCGTTCGGTCTGTTCGGACTCATGGTGGTGCTCAACCTCGGCGGCATCCGCCACCCACTGCCCTACTTCATCATCGGCACCCTGCTCTGGCTGGCCATGCTCGAGTCGGGCATCCACGCCACCATCGCCGGCGTACTCATGGCGCTGGCCATCCCCTCGCGCCCGGAATACGACCCGCCACGCTTCTCGCGCAGCATCGAGAACCTGATGCGGCGCTTCGACTCAAGCCACCGAGAGGACGGCAACATCCTCGCCAACCAGACCCAGTTCTCCATACTCGCGGCGATCGAAACCAACGCGCGCAACGCAGCCACCCCGCTGCAGCGCCTGGAACACGGCCTGCACCATCCGGTCGGTCTGCTCATCATGCCCATCTTCGCGCTGGCCAACGCCGGCATTCCGTTGGGCCTGCACGAGATCGGGCAGGCCCTGCAGTCGCCGGTCACACTCGGCGTCGCCGCCGGCCTGGTGGCCGGCAAGCTGATCGGCGTCTTCGCGTTCACCTGGCTTGCGGTGCGCCTCGGCGTCGGCAAACTGCCCGCGGGTACCGATTTCCGCCACATCGTCGGCGTCGGGCTGCTGGCCGGCATCGGCTTCACCATGTCCATCTTCATTTCCGAACTGGCCTTCGCTGGCCAGGAGCAGGCACTCGTGTTCGCCAAGTCGGGTATCCTGCTCGCTTCGCTCGGTGCCGGGCTGGGCGGCTATCTGTGGCTGCGCCTGGCGGTACCTGCACCCGCGTCCAGACCCTCTTAACCCAATCACACCGACAGGAGGCTGCACAATGGCACGCACGGAATCCACCATGCTCGAACTGGGCACTGCCGCCCCCGACTTCTGCCTTACGGACGTGGTCAGCGGCGACAGCGTCTCGCTGGACGATTTCGCCGGCAAGCCGCTGCTGGTTGCCTTCATCTGCGTGCACTGTCCCTACGTGCAGCTGATCCGCCACGAGTTCTCGCGCTATGCCCGCGCGTACATGGACAAGGGGCTCGCCATCGCCGCCATCCAATCCAACGACATCGCCAGTCACCCCGAGGACGGCCCCGACGGCATGCGCGGCGATGCCCGCCGCTTCCGTTTCCCTTTCCCCTATCTGCTGGACGAGTCGCAGAAGGTGGCCAAGGCCTACCGCGCCGCCTGCACGCCCGACCTGTTCCTGTTCGACGCCGACCACAAGCTCTACTACCGCGGCCAGTTCGACGGCTCGCGTCCGGGCAGCGACATCCCGGTCACCGGCGACAGCCTGCGTGCCGCCACCGACGCCGTGCTGGCCGGTCGAGCCGCGCCGGCAGAGCAGGTGCCCAGCCTGGGCTGCAACATCAAGTGGATAGCCGGCAACGAACCGGCCTACTACGGCTGAACGCCCTCTCCCTCCAGGCGCAGAGCCTGCGCCTGGAGGGAGGCCGTCCCTGCAAGAACGTCTTGGCGACAACCGTCGCTGTTGTTTCGCCGCACTGCCAAGCCTCCCATGAAAAAGACGCCAACCTCCGCCAAGCGCACCCTCGTCGTGGGCACCAGCTGTGCCGGCAAAAGCACCTTCGCGCGCCGGCTCGCAGACGTTTCGGGAGCGACCTGGATCGAACTCGACGAACTGTTCTGGAGCGAACACTGGCGACCAAAACCGCAGGAGGAGTTCGCCCGTCTCGTCGGCGAAGCGACGGCCGGCCCGGCCTGGATCGCGGACGGCAACTACGGCCACGTCCGGGAGGTCCTGTGGCCGCAAGCCGAGCGTCTGATCTGGCTCAACTACGGCAAACCCCGCGTTTTCTGGCGCAGTCTGAAACGCTCGATCCGGCGCTGTTTGTCGAACGAACCGCTCTGGCACGGCAATCGCGAAACCTTCCGCAAGACCTTCCTCTCCAGGGACTCGATACTGCTCTGGGTCTTGACCACATTCGAACGCCGCCGCCGCGAACTGACCGTGCTGCGCAAATCGGCCGCGTATCCGCACCTGGAATGGATCGAGTTCACTCATCCGCGCCAGGCCGAACGCTGGTTATCCGGCCTCGAACAGGCTGGCCACCACCAAGCAACACCGGAAATCCGCTAACGCCGTTCTGAAAGACGGCCTGGCGCACTGCAGCTCCACGCAGGCTGTCTCTTCGGCTATCCTGAGCGCTCTCCACCCGATGTTCCCACCGCCGCTCCGGCCAGGGACGCGACCCCAGCTTTCCCGAGGAAAACCGAATGTCCAACGTCGGCACCCCGCGCAGCGGCCTGCTGTTCGGCCTGACCGCCTATACGCTGTGGGGTGTGTTTCCGCTGTATTTCATGCAGATGGAGTTCGCCTCGGCGGTGGAAATCGTCGCGAACCGCATCATCTGGGCGCTCGCGCTGTGCGTGCTGATCCTGGCCGTTACGCGACATCTGAGCGATCTGCGGCGCATCCTCGCCGACCGGCGCCAGCTCGGCTATCTGGTCATCGCCGCGGTATTCATCAGCCTGAACTGGACCGGCTACGTCTACGCCACCAACAACGGCCAGGTGCTGCAAGCCTCGCTGGGCTACTTCATCAATCCGCTGATTACCGTGCTGCTCGCCGTCATAATCCTCCGCGAACGTCTGCGAGTCCAACAATGGGTGGCCGTTTCTCTGGCACTGGTCGCCGTGATCTGTATCGGCGTCGCCTACGGGCACCCGCCCTGGCTCTCCCTGCTGCTGGCCTTCAGCTTCGGTTTCTACGGTCTGGCGAAAAAATTCGCCGGGCGACACACTGGGGCGGTGCAAAGCCTGGCCATCGAAACGCTCTTGCTGACCCCGATCGCGCTTCTGGTGCTGCTCTGGCTGGGCAGCAAGGGACAGACGCATTTCACCAGCGACGGCCTCACATCCACGCTGTTGCTGATCTCGACCGGGCTGGCGACCACGGTACCTTTGGCCAGCTTCGCCGCCGCTGCACGCCGGCTTCCGCTGAGTACGCTCGGCATGCTGCAGTACATCGCCCCGACGATGCAGTTCATCATCGCCGTGGCGGTGGTGCACGAGGCCATGTCGCCGCTGCGCTGGATCGGCTTCGTGCTGATCTGGATCGCCTTGGGCATATTCACCGCAGACGCCCTGCTGGCCTCGCACCGCGGACGGCGTGCCGCCCGCCACGAGGCCGAGCGGGAGGCGTTGGAGGCGATGACGCAGGAAGTGCACTAGGGCTCGGGGCATCTATAGCTTTTGTTTGTTCGTTTCGGACTCGAATTCGCGATGACTGTTGTGTTCTTGCGTGAGGGGAGGCGACTTACTAGCTGGCGATGGTGGTCTGTTTCGTGCGCGATTCGATGTGAGAGGCATCTATCTGCTGAGATGACGCGCCCGAGCCCCTTTCTTTGCACGCCCAAAGAAAGAGGCGAAAGAAAGGCGCCCGAAAGGCCTTGTCCCTGACGGGCAAACCTCGAGCGCACACCCCGTCACGGGGCACCGCAGGCACTTGCCTTCCAGGCAAAGCCAGCTCGGGCGGCGTCCTGCCGCCCGACCCCGCGCCGGGGCGCACGCTCGAGACAAGGCCACACGGGACCCGAACGTCGAAACAGAACGTACCCCTAACGTCCAATGCCCTGAACAGACTTATTCAGGGCGCTTAACTGTCGGACTCGCCCTGTTTTGACGTTAGGCCCCCCTGATCGCTTGCCTCGCAAACGTGCGCCTGGGCGGGGATGGCCGGCAGGGATGCCGGCCAAGCAGCCCTTCGCAGGGAAGCGAATGGCTGCGGGCCCCGTTCAGGGGTACGTTCGCGAGGTTGCCCGTCAGGGACAAGCGATCTCGGGGGTGCGTTTCTTTCGCCGGTTTCTTTGCGCATTCAAAGAAATCGGCTCGGGCGCGTCACCAATTCAGATCAGAACCACCAGCCTCTGAATCGCGCCCGAAACAGGCGCCTATGGCGAACAAGCACGTCAACTTCAAAACAAACAAAGCGAAAAACCGAACCTCAATCCAACAACGCGTTCAAATGCGCCGCCACGCTGCGCCCCAACGCCGCCAGGTTATACCCACCTTCCAACACCGACACCAACCGCCCCTCGCAATGAGGATCGGCGATCTCCGTCAGCTTCTGCGTCAGCCAACCGTAGTCCTCCGACGTCAGGTAGAGGTGCGAGATCTCATCGTCGTGGTGCGCATCGAACCCCGCCGAAATCATCAGCAACTGCGGCCGGAAGGCGTCCACTGCCGGCAAAAGCTCCTTCTCGAAGCGCTCACGGTACGCGGCACTCTGCGTGCCGGGCGCGAATTCCAGCCACAGCATATTGTCGCCCGCCTTCTGCGGCGAACTCTCCACCCACAGGTCCTTTTCAAAACTAGAGGCCATGAACACCCGCGCTTCGTCGTGAAAAATATCCTCGGTCCCATTGCCGTGGTGGACGTCGAAGTCCACCACAACCACGCGCTCCAGGCCATATTCGGCCAGCGCGTGCGCCGTGCCCACAGCCACGTTGTTGTACAGGCAGAAACCCATGGCGCGCGTACGCGTAGCATGATGGCCAGGGGGGCGAACGGCGCAAAACGCGCGGCGCGGATCACCGGTCATTACCGCATCCACGGCTGCAACCACCGCTCCAGCCGCATGCCTCGCGGCCTCAATGCTGTGCGGCCCGATCACTGTATCCGGGTCCAGATAGCAGATCGATTCCGCCGGCGCGGCATTTTCGAGGGCATCCAGATAGGCCGTCGCGTGAACGCGCTCGAGCTGTTCGCGGGTCACTGCCGGCGCCTCGCGGGACATCAACCACGGATCGACGCCCGAAGCGATCAATTGATCATTGATGGCATCCAGCCGCGCACCGTTTTCCGGATGACCTGGGCTGGTTTCGTGCAGTCGGCAGGCGGGATGAAAAAAATACAATATGGACATGGCGAGATTTTCCAGCGGCTCCAGCCAACGCGCGCAATGCGTGCGCAGCTCACTCAAACATTGAATTGACCGGCGCGGCATTGGCCCGCCGAAATTCATCAGAGCATAACGCGTTTACCGCGCATGGATTGAGTCGGCCGCGCAGTCAGCTTCGCACCAGTTCGGCAGTACTGATGGCGATTTCCAGTTCTTCGTCCGTGGGCACGACCAGGATCCGAACAGGCGACGCGGTGGTCGATATCGATCTGCATTCGCCGCTGGTCTCTGCATTCGCCGCGGGATCCAGGATCAACCCAAGACCCTCGAGTCCTTCGCAGACCAGCCGACGGATCAATGCCGCGTGTTCGCCGATGCCACCGGTGAACAGCAGCGCGTCGACGCGACCTAGCACGGCGTAATAGGCGCCGATGTACTTCTTGATCGCGTAGGCAAACATCTTCTCCGCCAGCCGGGCATCCGCATCCGGGCTCTGATTGACCTCCCGCATGTCCGACAGCGAACAGATGCCCTTGAGTCCGCTGCGCTGGTTCAGCATGTATTCGACTTCGCCGGACCCCATCTGCGCCTCGCGCTGCAGAAAGAACGGCAGGGCCGGATCGATGTCGCCGGAGCGGGTACCCATCATCAGGCCTTGCAGCGGAGTCATCCCCATCGAGGTATCGACACTGGCCCCGCCCCTGATCGCCGCCGCACTGCATCCGTTGCCCAGATGCAGCGAAATCAGGTTGAGTTCTTCCAGCGGCCTGCCCAGCCAGCGGGCCGCTGCCTTGCTGACGAAACAATGCGAGGTGCCGTGGAAGCCATAGCGCCGCACCCGATAGTCGTCGTACAGCTCGCGCGGTACGGCGTAGCGGTACGCCTCGGGCGGCATGGACTGGTGAAAAGCCGTGTCGAACACGGCGACCTGCGGCAGCCCCGGCCAACGCTTGCGCGCGACTTCGACCCCTTCCAGGTTGGCCGGATTGTGCAGCGGCGCCAGCGCGATGGTCTGGATGATCACCTCGACGACCTCGTCGTCGATCAGCACCGGCCGGTCGAAATGTTCGCCGCCGTGGACCACGCGGTGGCCGATGCCCGCGATTTCCGACGCATCGCGCACCACACCGGACTGCTCCAGATGCTGCATGATGCGCTCGAGCGCATCATGGTGCGAGGGAACGTTCAAGGTATCCTCGCTCTGCGTCGGGCAGGGCGAATCCAGGTGCCACTTATGCGTCATCCCGGCATCCGCCTCGCCGATGCGTTCGACCATACCCTTGGCCAACTCGCGCATGTCCGCCATGTCGAACAGCTTGTATTTGAGCGAGGAGCTACCGGCGTTCAGCACCAGGATATTCATCGGCTCATTCCTGCGCTTGAGCCTGGATGGCCGTAATCACGACGGTGTTGACGATGTCGGGCACTTCGCAGCCTCTGCTCAGATCGTTGACCGGCTTGTTCAAGCCCTGCAGCACTGGACCGATGGCGATCGCGTTGGCGGAGCGCTGCACGGCCTTGTAGGTGTTGTTGCCGGTGTTCAGGTCGGGGAAGATGAACACCGTCGCCCGACCGGCCACTTCACTGCCGGGCAGCTTGGACTTGGCCACCGAGGCGTCGACCGCGGCATCGTACTGTATCGGGCCCTCGATCTTGAGGTCCGGACGCTGCGCGCGGGCAATGCGCGCGGCCTCTCGTACCAATTCCACGTCGGTACCCTTGCCGGATTCACCGGTCGAATAGGAAAGCATCGCGGTCAGCGGCTCCACGCCGAAGCGCTGCGCCGTCTCCGACGCGGCGATGGCGATGTCCGCAAGCTGTTCCGAGTTCGGATTCGGGTTGACGGCGCAGTCGCCATACACCAGCACCCGGTCTTCCAGGCACATGAAGAACACGCTGGACACCAGCGTGGTGCCCGGACGGGTCTTGATGATCTCGAAGGCCGGCCGGATCGTGTGCTGGGTGGTATGCGCCGCTCCGGACACCATGCCGTCGGCATAGCCGTGGTGCACCATCAGCGTGCCGAAATAGCTGATGTCATGCACGGTGTCGGTCGCCATCTCCAGCGTGATGCCCTTGTGCTTGCGCAGTTCATAATAGGTTTGCGCGAACTCGGGCAGCCAGGGCGATCGCTCCGGATCGACGATGTTCACCCCGCGCAACTGTAGGCTGAGCTGCTGCTGTTTCTGGCGCACCCGTTCCTCGTTTCCGAGCAGCGTCAAATCGACCACGTCGCGCAGGCTGATGATCTCGGCCGCACGCAGAATACGCTCGTCGGTGCCTTCCGGCAGCACGATGTGTTTGCGCTGCGCCTTGGCGCGCTGGATCAGCTCGTACTCGAACATCAGCGGCGTCTTGCGCTGGCTGTGGCCGGATTTGCGCGTGAGCAAGTCTGCAAGTTCCGCCACGTCGACGTTCGATTCCAGAGTCCCGAGCGCCAGGGCGATCTTGCCGTCGTCACTGGGCAGAATGCTACCCTTGACCTCGGTCACCTTCATCGCGGTGGTGAAGGTATCCCAAGGCGAAAGCAGGATGGGCACGCGCGATACCTGCAACCCGCGGACGACCTGCAGCACCGACTCCGCCGGCCGGTCGCCGCCGGTCAGCAGCAGGCCCGAGATCGTCGGCGTGTCCAGCGCCGCATGAAACGCGAGGGACGCGAGCACGACATCCGGCCGGCTGCCCGGCGTAATCACCAGTGTGCCGCTTTCATCCAGACGTGAGAGGAATTCATCCACCGGCATCGCCGCAATCTTGAATCCCTCGACAACATGGTTCAGCAACGCCTCGTCGCCGGCAAACGTTTCGAAGTTCAGATCCCGCGCGATCTCGCCGACGGTCGGCTTGCCCAGCATCGAGCGCTCGGGCAACACGTAGCAGGGGAATCTAGCCTCCGCCAGCTTGTCGCGGACTTCGTCGACCCGCCCGGGATCGACACGATTGACGAAGGCGGCGAGCAGTTCGCAATGCTGCCCTTCCAGGTATTCCTCCAGCAGCATCACCGCATCGACCGTATCGGAGGCCTTGTCTCCGTGCCCCCTGATCACCGGCAGCAGCGAACAACCGAGGTTGTTGGCCAGCTCCACGTTGAAGTCCAGGCCCAGCGGCGCAGTCTCATCGGAAAAGTCCGAACCGACACAGACCACGATGTCGTGCGACTGCTCGATCGCCTTGAACTTTTCGACAATCACCTTCAGCAGTTCCTCGTACTGATGGTGCGCGATCATCCTGGCCGCCTGTTCCTGCGTGACCCCATACAGGGCCTCGGACGGTAGGCCGATGTTGTGACGCTGACCGATGAGATGGGTCAGCGGATCAGGCGCCTGATCCTGGGCGACGATCGGTCGGAAGAATCCGACCTTGGGCGTCTTCGCGGTGAGCATTTCCATCATGCCGAGCGCGACGAGCGATTTGCCGCTGCGGGGCTCGGCTCCTGCGATATAGATACTGTGAAACATCGCCATTCCCTGCCCTGCCGGCCTCCGTTGCCTTGATGGTCGATGGCAGGATAGCGAATTGGAAGGCAAGGGGGTTGTTCCAGATCATATTTTCTTCGGAACACACCGAACGAATGGCTGCCCCGGCAGCCTCAACAGGCGATCCATGGACAAGATGAACAAGGCTCGCGCGGCGCACTTCGCCCCAAGCCACCGTTCGCGATTCAATCGGGGTTTCCCTGCACGAATCCAGGGTATTTTGGCGTATGCTGTGATCATTCCAACCATCACATGAAATCAGTCATCGGAGAGCGTCATGCGCAGCGCACATCATTCGCTGGAGACCTTCTTCGCCGCCACGAGTATTGCGGTCATCGGCGCCAGCAAAAAACCCGGCGCCGTCGGTACCCGCTTGCTGCAGAACCTCATCGAGGCCGAGTACAAGGGCAAGATATACCCGGTCAACCCGAAATACACCGAACTCGGCGACCTGCACTGCTATGCCGACGTCGGCGCCATCGAAGGCCGCATCGATCTGGCGGTGATTGCCAGCCCGGCGCACACCGTGCCGGGCGTACTGCGCGAGTGCGGCGAACAGGGCATTGGCGCCGCCATCGTCGTCTCGGCCGGCTTCGGCGAAGGCGGCAAGGACGGCAGGCGCCTGCAGGAGGACCTCCTCGACACCGCGCGGCGCTACGACATCCGCGTCCTCGGCCCGAATTGCCTCGGCCTGATTCGCCCGCACCTCGGCCTCAACGCCACCTTCAGCAAAAACCAGGCGGGCGCCGGCGACCTCGCGCTGATCTCGCAGTCCGGCGCATTATGCACCGCGATCATGGACTGGGCCGAACCGAACAAGGTCGGCTTCTCCGCCGTCGTCTCGCTGGGCGACGCCGCCGACCTCGACTTCGGCGACATCCTGGACTTTCTCGCCCTCGACCCGCACACGCGCAGCATCCTGCTCTATGTCGAGGGCATCAAGGACGCACGGCGCTTCATCAGCGGCCTGCGCGCGGCGGCGCGCATGAAGCCGGTCATCGTGATCAAGTCTGGCCGCCATCCGGCGGGCTCGCGCGCGGCGACCTCGCACACCGGCGCCCTAGTCGGCGCCGACGACGTCTTCGACGCCGCCCTGGAGCGCGCCGGCGTAGTGCGCACCCACACCATCGAACAACTGTTCTCGGCCGCCCAGATTCTGTCCAGCAGCCATCGCTTGCGCGGCGAACGCCTGGCCATCATGGGCAACGCCGGCGGCCCCGGCGTTCTGGCCACCGACCACGCCACCGACATGCACATCGAGCTGGCCGAGCTGACGCCGCAGACGCTGGAGAAACTCGACGGCGTCCTACCGCCGCAATGGCCGCACGCCAACCCCATCGACATCCTCGGCGACGCAGGCCCGGAGCGCTACGGCAAGGCGCTGGACCTCGTGCTGCGCGACCCCAACGTCGACGCCGCGCTGGTCATGCTCACCCCGCAGGGCATGACCGACCCCGAGGGCTGTGCCGAGGCGGTAATCAAGACGCCGCGCCAGGGCAAGCCGGTACTCACCTGCTGGATGGGGCAGAAACAGGTCTCCCCCTCCTGGGATCGTTTCGCCGCAGCCCGCGTGCCCTACTTCCATACCCCCGAAGCGGCGATCGAGGCCTTCGCATCGCTGGCCCGCTACAACCGCAACCAGCACCTGCTGATGGAGGTTCCGGGATCGCTGTCGGAGCATGCCGAACCCGACATCGAAGGCGCACGCATGATCATCGAAGGCGCGCTGAGCGAAGGCCGGCGCGTCCTCACCTCGCTGGAATCCAAGGCCATGCTGACCGCCTTCCGCATCCCGGTGATGCCGGCGATGCTCGCGCGCAACGCCAACGAGGCGCTGGTCGCGGCGCAGACCTTCGGCCTGCCGGTGGCAATGAAAATCAGCGGCAGGGGTCTTACCCACAAATCCGACGTCGGCGGCGTACGCCTGAACGTCCGCTCCGCGGCCGGCGTGCGCACCACCTATCGAGAAATCATCGAAGCGGTACAGCGCACGCACCCCGACGCCGAGATCGACGGCATCACCGTCGAACGCATGGCCGACACGCGCAACGCCCGCGAGCTGCTCATCGGCGTGGTGCGCGACCCGGTGTTCGGGCCGTCGATCAGCTTCGGCGCCGGCGGCACCCAGGTCGAGATCCTCAAGGACCGCGCCATCGCCCTGCCACCGCTCAACTCCCTGCTGATCCAGTCCATGGTCGAACGCACCCGCATGGCGCGGCTGCTCAAGGATTTCCGCGACCTGCCGGCGATCGATCACGACGCGCTGGAACACGCGCTGCTGCGCGTCTCGGAAATGGTCTGCGAGTTGCCCGAGATCCAGGAAATGGACGTCAACCCGCTGATTGCGACCGACCGTGGCGTGGTTGCGGTAGACGCCCGTTTCGTGGTCGCCCCCGCCACCACCGGACCGGATCCCTACGAACACATGGCGATCCACCCGTATCCGGCCCACCTCACCCAGCACTGGCAACTGGCCAACGGCACGGACATTCTCATCCGCCCAATCCGCCCGGAAGACGCCGAGGCCGAACAGAACTTCGTTCTTGGGCTGTCCGAGGAAAGCAAGTACTTCCGTTTCCGGCAGACGCTCAACGCCCTCACGCCGGAAATGCTGGTGCGCTTCACGCAAATCGACTACGACCGCGAGATGGCCTTCATCGCGGTCACCGAGCAGGGCAACAGAGAGATCGAGATCGGTGTCACGCGCTACATCACCAACCCCGACCATGAAAGCTGCGAGTTCGCCCTGGTCGTCGCCGACGCCTGGCACGGCAAGGGCATCGGCTCACGGCTCATGGAGCACCTCATGCGTACCGCGCACGCGCGCGGCCTGCGGCGGATGGAAGGTGAGGTCATCTCGCGCAACCGCCCCATGCTCAAACTCATGACCCGTCTGGGGTTCTCGGTTCGACCCAACCCGGACGATCCGGAAATCCAACTGGTCGCCCGGGCCCTTTAGCACCATCCGCCCCGCTCGGAAGCGGGGCGGGAAAGCCTGCGGATCAGTTAGCTGCCGGCGGCGAGGCTATTTATTGGGAAGCTCTGAGGTGTCGCACCCACACGACGAAGGACGTGCGGCAGTTTTTCAGATAGCCCTTCACGTGCGCCTCGCTGACACCGCCGTCCAATACGAGATACATCTTAAGGTTCGGCCGCCCTTTACTGTCGATGAAGGACGTCGAATACCGCTTCGTCCGATTCCAGGCATTGACCGCCGCTAGAGAAGCCTTGCCGCTGAAACCCTTGCGAAACTTGATGATCTGGCCATCGCCCTGCACGTAGACATAGGCGCTGTAGCCGTCGATCTTCCATAACAGTTGCCCAGGACGACCGGTGCTCGAGGCCGCATAGCCCTCGCCAGTCATGATGTTCAGCAAACGATCGGTCGTTATCGTGGTGATCAGGGACTCAGCCCGTACGCTGCCCGCATACGACAGCATCGACACCACCCCCAACACGGCAAACAGACGCAGAATCACCTTGCCGAACAGGTCCAAACGCATGGATCCGTTCATGTTCTCTTTCTCCCCTTCTCCGCCGATTCACGGCGGAATCACTTGTTGATAGCCCAAAGCAGCCCCATGATCAGCGGGGCTGAAACAGGCTTACCACGACACTGCTAGAAACACAATCGTGCCTGGGCCAGCGTAGACGACAGGCTCGCAATCTTCTCTGCGCGGACTGCGCATGCGATAGTCCCGACATGCTTCTCCGACACCCCCGCCAGACCTGGGCCTGGATGTTCTACGACTGGGCCAATTCCGCGTTCGCCACGGTGGTGATCGCCGGCTTCTTCCCGGTGTTCTTCCGTGAATTCTGGAGTCGCGGCGAAGCCTCTCCGGACATCACCTTCCATCTCGGTGCCGCCAATTCCCTGGCCAGCCTCGTCATCGTGCTGGTGGCGCCGTTCATCGGCGCCGTCGCCGACAGCGGCGGCCTGAAAAACGTCTGCTGCTGAGCTTTGCCGGCCTCGGCGTCGCTATGACCGGCTCACTATTCTGGCTGCAGGCCGGCCAATGGCAGTTGGCTGCAACGCTCTACGCACTGGCCACCATCGGCTTCATGGGCGCCAACGTGTTCTACGACTCTCTGCTGGTCGACGTTGCCAAGCCGCACCGCTACGACGCCGTGTCTGCCGGCGGCTACGCGATCGGCTATCTCGGCGGCGGCCTGCTGTTCGCCGTGTGCGTCGCCCTGACCCTGCAGCCGCACTGGTTCGGCCTGGCGGACCCGGCGGCCGCAGTGCGCCTGTCATTTCTGTTCACCGCCGCCTGGTGGACCGTATTTTCCATCCCGCTGTTGCTGTGGGTGCCGGAACCGGCGGCCAGAGGCAGCGGCGCGGGCCGGGCCGTCGCCGGTGGCTGGGCTCAGCTCGTCTGTACGTTTCACGAGATACGCCGGCTGCGAGTACTCTCGCTGTTCCTGATCGCATACTGGCTGTACATCGACGGCGTCGATACGGTCATCCGTATGGCCGTGGACTATGGTCTGGCACTCGGCTTCGACAGTTCGCAGCTGATCACAGCTCTGCTCATCACCCAGTTCGTCGGCTTTCCCTCCGCAGTCGTGTTCGGCCGACTCGGCGAACGCTTCGGCACCAAGCGCAGCATTGGCATCGGCATCGCCGTTTTCGCACTCGTCACGGTGGCCGCCTCCGTCATGCGCGAAACCTGGCAGTTCTACGCCGTGGCGATCGTCATCGGCCTGGTGCTCGGCGGCGTACAATCGCTCAGCCGCGCTTTCTACGCCCGCCTCATTCCGCCCGGCAAATCGGCCGAGTTCTTCGGCTTCTACAACATGCTCGGCAAGTTCGCAGCCGTGATCGGTCCGACCCTGATGGGCGGCGTCGCCCTGTTCATCGGGGATCAGCGCCTGGCGATGCTGTCGCTGCTACTGCTATTCCTGGCCGGCGGCGTATTGCTGTGCTTCGTCGACCAGGCCGAAGGAGAAGCGGCGGCGCGGCAGCTTTGAGGCCTTTTTTCTATACTTCCCCTCCGTGCTTACGACGATCCGGTTCCGAACAACCTCATGAATCTCCAGATCCGCAGCGCTACAGAGACCGATGCCGCTCGCGTGGTGGAGCTTTACCATGACACCGAATACCTGCGCGCACTGGGCGACGCCCCCCGACGCGCGCCTGACACCGGAACTGTTCCGCCGCGACGGCTTCGGACCGACGCCTGCGTTCCACACACTGGTAGCGGAGCGTGACGGCGTCGTTATCGACTATCTGCTCTATCATTTCGGCTATGACGCCGAACTTGCCGCCCGCGCCATGCACATCGTCGATCTCTACGCGACCCGGCATCACCGCGGACAAGGCGCGGGAAGTGCACTGATGACCAGCGCCCGCGCAATCTGCTGCGCCGACGCAATTCCGAGAATGGTCTGGTCAGACTACAAGCCGAACAGACTGCGCGCCTGTTCTATGAACGCATGAGGGCAGAAATCGCCGACGATCTCGACCTCATGTACCTCAAGATCGACCAGGGCTTGTTCACACTATTGCGCCCGCCTCCCGGGCATCAACCAGACGAGCTACGAATGCCAGCAAGCAACACGACAAAACAGACCGCAGAATCGCTTCGACGCATGAAGTCGGTGCATCCGATCCCCATGCTGACCGCCTATACCACACCGATCGCCCGCAGCCTGGAGAAAGCCGGCGTTCCCGTACTGCTCGTGGGCGACACCGTAGGCATGGTGGAAATGGGCTTCGACAGCACCCGCGAGGTCACGCTCGAACACATGTGCTACCACGCCGGCGCGGTGCGCCGCAGCGCTCCTTCCACCCATATCGTCGGCGACCTGCCGTACGGCAGCGACCACGACTCCGACACCGCCCTGCAGAGTGCGCGGTCACTGCTCGAAGCCGGTGCCGACAGTGTAAAGCTGGAAGGCCCCAAACTCGACCTGATCAAACACCTAGTCACCAACGGCGTAGACGTCGTCGGCCACACCGGCCTTACCCCCCAGACTTCGGCCAGTTTCCGTCAGGTCGGCCGCGAAGCCGAAGACGCCGCTCGCATCCGCGAGGAAGCGAACGCCATCGCCGCGGCAGGCGCTTTCATGCTGGTGCTGGAGCACATCCCCGATACGCTCGCCGAGACCATCACCAGCGAGATCCCGGTTCCGACCATCGGCATCGGTGCGGGTCCGTCCTGCGACGGACAGGTGCTGGTAATCAACGATGCCATTGGGCTGGGTGACAAATGGCCGCCCTTTTCACGGCAGTACGCCTATGTCGGCGACACGATTGTCGAAGCGGCGGAGACCTTTGTCAGGGAGGTGAGGGAAAGGGCGTTTTAGCTTTTGCATCCACGGGCGTAGTCCCGTAACCGACCGACAGGAGGAACGTGCGTTGTATATTTGCGCATGGAGCCCACCCTGCAATAACGCCAATGCCCTATTCGTTCATCGTCACCGACAACGCCGAAGAAGCCGACGTCAAGGCCATCCTCGCGCCCCTGAGGCAATTCAACGAAAACCAGGCCGGCCCCAGCGGACACCGCCCGCTCGGCGTGCTGCTGCACGACGAAGGGGAACAGGTGGTCGGCGGCATGTGGGGAGCCACCAGCTACGGCTGGCTGTTCACGCAGTTGCTGGTCGTGCCCGAACATCTGCGCGGCCGCGGTTTCGGCACGCGTCTCATGCAGCTGGCCGAAGAGGAGGCACTGGCCCGCGGCTGCCACGACGCATGGCTGGACACGCACGAATTCCAGGCCCGCGCGTTCTACGAACGCCTCGGCTACACCTGTTTCGGCGAACTGCCCGACTATCCGCGGGGCCACGCCCGGTTTTTCATGCGAAAGTCGCTGGAGCACGCCACCGCATGAGCAGAATTTCAAACCACGGCTAGTCCGGCTCTGCTGCGCCCCGGCGCAGCAGAGCCGGACCGGCCAGCAGCGACGCCAGCACGCAATAGGCGGCGAAAGCCAGCCCCATCGCCCCGGCGCCGATCTGCGGCGACAGCATCAGGGCGGTAACCGCCGGAGCCACGGCGGTGGCGAGCACCGTGCAGGCCACGAACACGCCGCGCACCAGGCCTATCGACGCGGTGCCGAACAAATCCACCCAGACCGCGCCGCCGAGCACCGAATTGGCGCCGTTGGTAAAGCCGACGCCGGCAAAGGCCACCCAGATCGAAGCGCTCCCCAGGGGGACGGCCAGCGACGCGAACGCGAGCGCCATGGGCAGCAGGTGCAGACGCGCCATGCGCAGCGCGCCGAAACGGTCCGCCAGGCGGCCATAGCCCCAGGTCCCCAGGGCCCGCGACAGCGCGAATACCATGAACGCCGCACCGATCGACTGCGGCGACCAATGCATCAGCCTGCCGATGGCGGCCTGTTCGAACAGAAATCCGGTCGCCATGAACGGCGGGGCCAGCAACAGGGCCGCTCCGGCCCAAAAAGCAGGCTGGCGCAACAGGACGCGGCGCTGCCCTATCGAGGGCTGCGGCGTGCCTGCATCGCCGGCGGAAACCATCCAGGGCAGGCCACGGCCGAACAGCAACAGCGCCGGCAGGACCGCACACAGGAGCAGAGCACTCACGCCATGCCACAACCAGCGCCACTCGACCACGGCCACGGCGGCCAGCACCGCAGCCGGCAACACCGCTTCGCCCAGGATCACGCCCATCGATGCCCAAGCGATCATCGCCCCCTTGCGTCTGCCGCCGCCACGCGCGGCAGTGACGATTCCAAGGTGCGACATCAGCCCCTGACCACCCAGGCGCAACAGGAAAAACGCCGCGAGCAGACCGGTCTGCGTGCCTACCGCGCCCGCCAGCAGGCTTCCGGCCAGGTAGATACCCGACGCGATGAGGATGGCCCGGCGCAGCGGCACCCGGTCCAACGCACCTCCGAGCCAGAACAGCAGGCTGCCGCTGAGCAGGGTCGCCAAGCCGTACAGCATGCCCAGACCAGCGCCGCCGATACCGGTGGCCGCCTCGAACTGCGGGCTGAACAAGCCCAGGAAAAAGGTCTGTCCGAAACTCGAAACGAAGGTTGCGATGAAGCCGAAAGCGATGATGCGCATACCGAGTCGCCCATCACTCTGAAGAGACTGTTCTTGCATCCGAATCGTCATGCCTCCTGGCTGTAGCGGTGTGTACCGGTCCCTGGCACACTCGGGTGACTTTCCGGCCGTGGCCCGCCTGTCAGCGGGCGCAAAGCACCGTGCCGCAGCAAGGTAGCGAGGGGGCGATAGGGCCGGAACAATCAAATACGAAGGGCAACAGCAGTCGCCTGTCGTCGACAAGCGTGCCGGAACGCAACTGCCTCGGACAACAATAGCAGGCCGACGGACCACGTGCGGAGCCGGGAGGATCAAAGCCGATGATGAATGCTCCGCGAGGCCGCAAGCCCGGACCACCCGCCTCGGTGAACGGCGGCGACCACGGAACGCCGGTCCTCTACAGCTTCTCCGGCCTGCCCGGCACGGGCAAGACGACGCTGGCCAGGGCGCTCGCCGGCCACCTTCACGCCGCCTATCTGCGTATCGATACGCTGGAGCAGGCGCTGCAAGATATCTGCGCCGTCAGGGTGCACGCGGACGAAGGCTACCGCCTGGCTCACAGGATCGCCGCCGACAACCTGCAACTGGGTATCGACGTGGTTGCCGACTCGTGCAACCCGATCGAGATCACGCGCCGGGCGTGGGAGCACCTGGCCGAGAAGTCCGGCGCCAGATGCATCGATGTCGAGCTTCTCTGCTCGGACCCGCATGAACATCGCCAGCGCGTGGAGAGCCGCGCAAGCGACATCGACGGACTGCGCCTGCCCACCTGGCAGGACATCGAAGATCGCGAATACCAGCCGTGGGCGGACGCCGTCATTCACATCGATACCGCGGGGCGGTCGCCGCAGGAGTGCTTTAATCAGTTGTTACGTGCCTTGAACGCGACTTCCTGAACGGCGCTGCCAGGGTCGTCCCACCCGTCTGCACAAGGCTCCAGCCATGAATCCACGCATCAGCATGATCACCCTTGGCGTCCGCGACCTGAGCGAGGCGATCGAGTTCTACGAGCAGGGCCTGGGCTTCCCGCGCATGGAATCGCCCACCGAAGTCGCATTCTTCACGCTCAACGGCACCTGGCTCGGCTTATACGGCTACGACGCTCTGGCCGAGGATGCGGGCGTACCCGCCGACGGTGATGGTTTCAGAGGTTTCACTCTGGCGCACAACGTCGCCTCGGAAGCAGAAGTCGACAAGGCGATGGCACTGGCCGTTAATGCCGACGCAAGGCTGGTGAAATCCCCACAGAAGGTCTTCTGGGGCGGCTACAGCGGATACTTCAGAGACCCGGACGACTACCTGTGGGAAGTCGCCCACAACCCGCTGTTTTGGGTCGGCCCCCGGGACGCCCCCGAATGACAGGCCACCGCTGCGCGCAATCCGGCGGCTGATCGACTATGCTTTCAGGTGGAATGCTTTGCGCCTGCAGGCGCAAGGTGACCATCACACGGCATCGAGGAACGGCCTCAAGGGAGGTCATCATGTCCATCGACAGTATCGGCAACGCACCGCTCGGCGGTCTGTATGCCGCGAACACCCCCTACAACAGCACGCTGTCCGGTGCCGCGGCCGACAGCGGCGCGGAAACCACCGGCAGCGGCGCTCAAAGCGCAGCCAACGGCTTGGTACAGGCGCTCAGCCTCGCCCTGCAGCAAAGCGGCTTCGAAACACCTCCTGTCGTTACGCCGCCCGCTGCAGCGAGCAGTGCGGCGGAAGCGGCCAACGCCCCGCCACCGCCTCCTCCACCCATCGCAAATTCCGGTCAAAGCTCAGGCAACCCGGTGCATACGTTTATCTACGCGCTCGCCCAGGCCCTGTCCGCCGATGCTGGCGCGACCCCGGTCAGCAGCGCATCCGGCACCTACTCCGGCTCCAGCGCCGGCTACGCCAGTCTGGAAAACCGCTTGCAGAGTCTGATATCCACCCTCGACTCGAACAACGAGACCAATTCCAACCCTGCCCTCAAGCAACTGGAATCGGCTTTTCAGAACCTGGCCACTCAGTCCGCGCCACCGACTACCGGGACGGGAGCGGCAAATGGCTCCAGTCTCGAGCAATTCCTGCAGACCCTGACCCAGAATCTGGCAGCCAGCGACCTCACCGCCGGGCAACCGCTCAGCGGGAGCGGCACGCTGGTCGGCACCACTGCATAGAACCCGCAGGCGAGTGTTAAGGGCCGACACGCGGCTTCCATACACCGCCGAGCGTTCTTCTCTGGCCGGTCAGGGCAGCATGTCGCGCAGCCGGAACCATGCCATGCCGAGCACCAGCGCCGGAGTCCGGAACCAGCGCCCTCCGGGAAACGGCATGTGCGGAATGCGCGCGAAAACGTCGAAACGCTCGGCCGTGCCGGCGACTGCTTCGGCCATGAGCTTGCCCGCAAGGCCGGTAAGCGCGATGCCGTGGCCGGAAAAACCCTGTGCATAGAAGATGTTGTCGGCGAGGCGGCCGAAGTTCGGCGCGCGATTCTGTGTGATGGCGACGTAGCCGCCCCAGGCATAGTCGATACGCGCGTCGGACAGCTGAGGAAAGACCTTGAGCATGCGTGCCCGCATGGACTGCCCGATCGACATGGGCTCGATGGTGGAATAGGACACCCGGCCGCCGAACAGCATGCGGTGATCGGCGGAACGACGGAAATAGTCGAGCACGAAGTTGCTGTCGGCAACCGCCGCATTGCCGGGCAGCAGTTGCTCGGCAAGCGCCTCGCCCAGCGGTTCGGTGGCGATGATGTAGGTACCGACCGGCATGATGCGATGCCACATCTTCGGCTCCAGCCCGTCCAGATGAGCATTGGCGCAGACCACGACGTGGCGCGCACGCACCTGTCCGACAGAGGTATGCACCACCGCCGGTTCGCCCCGCTCGATGCGGATGACGCGTGAATCCTCGAAGAACCTCGCGCCGGCGCGTTCGGCCGCCTCGGCCAGGCCCATCGTGTAGTTGAGCGGATGGATGTGACCGCAGCGCGGATCGGACACGCCGGCAACATAGCGGTCGCTGCCGATCATCGCATGCAGGGCATCACCCTCGACGAGTTCAAGTCCATGGAAGTCGTACTCGCGCGCCATGTCCTCGACCCACTCGGCCAGATCCCGGCGCTGGCGCGGTTTGACGCCTGCATGCAGATAACCTTGCGCCGAGTCGCAGTCGATCGCATGTCGTTCGACCAACCCATCGAGCAGGTCGACCGCTTCCAGCGACATATCCCACAGCCTGCGGGCGTCGTCGGCGCCGACCTGCCGCCGCAGCACGCTCATGTCGCAGCCGAAACCGTGCAGCTTCTGGCCGCCGCTGCGCCCCGATGCACCCCAACCGACCCGATCGCCTTCCAGCACGGCGACACTGTAGCCGCGCTCGGCCAGATGCAGCGCGGCCGAGCAGCCGGTGATGCCGGCACCGACCACGCAGACATCGACGGATTGCTCGCCCTCCAGACGCGGAAACTCGGGATTTCGGTTACGACTGGCGGCGTAGTAGGAATCGACGTGTGGCTGGCCCGGCATAATTTGGTCTCGCAACGTGATAGAGGGCCGGATGCCCCGGGAGGATCGCCCCCCGTCCGGCCGTCCGTTTAAACAGTGAGCAGATACCACTCGTGCTCAAGCGGCGAGACGTGGTAGCTGAAACGCTCGCGCTCGAAGTACTTGTTCGCCAGATAGACGCGCAGGAAATCCGCCCCCAGATACCGCGGAATGATCTCGGCGTTCTCCAAGGCGGTCAACGCCTCACCCCAAGTGGTCGGCAGGCAGGGTTCCAACTGCGCGTAGGCATTGCCCTGCACCGGCTCGCCGGGGTCGACCCGCTGGCTCAGCCCATGGTGGATACCCGCCAACACGGCGGCGGTCAGCAGATAGGGATTCACGTCGGCGCCGGCCACGCGATGTTCCACGCGGCGGGCATGATCGGCACCGGCCGGAATGCGCAACGCAGTAGTGCGGTTGTTGAACGCCCAGGCGGGACACAGCGGCACGAAGTTGTCGCGCCGGAAACGGCGATAGGAGTTGGCGTTGGGTGCGAACAGCGCCATGGATTCGACCATCGTGGCCATGAGCCCCCCGATGGCGTGGCGCAAAGTCTCGCTGCCCAATTCATCCGCACCGGCCAGCACGTTGCGCCCGGCATTATCGACCAGGCTGACGTGAACATGCGTTCCGCTGCCGGCGCGGTCATCATAGGGCTTGGCCATGAACGTGGCATCCATGCCGTGGCGCGACGCCACCTGCTTGACCACGCGCTTGAGCAGGATGGCATGGGCACAGGCGGCCAGCGCGTCGGGTGTGTAATGTAGGTTGATTTCGTACTGTCCGGGAGCATACTCGGCGACGGCGGTGTCCGCCGGGATGCCCTGCTCCTCGCAAGCGTCGCTCACATCCGCTAGAAACGCACTGTAGTCGTCAATCTCGGCCATGCCGTAGACCTGCGTCTTGCGCTCACGCTCACCGGTTACCGGCGAAATCGGCGGCTGCGGAGCGCCCAGCGCGGCACGCTCTCGATCGATCAGGTAGAACTCCATTTCCACCGCGACCACGGGCGTCAGCCCGAAATCGTGTTTGAAACGCTCCAGCACGCGGGCCAACACGTGCTGAGGGTCGGCGAAATAGGGGCGCCCTTCAAGATCGTACATGCTCAGCAACAACTGGCCCATGGGCTGCGGGTGCCAGGGCACGCCCGCCAGGGTGCCGGGAACCGCATGGCAGATCTGATCCGCATCACCGATGTCGAAACCCAGTCCGGTTTCCTCCGCCGTATCCCCGGTAATGTCGGCACCGAACACCGAACCGGGCAGATTCACGCCGTCGGCGAACACCTTGTCCAGGGCGTCGATGTCGATCCGCTTGCCGCGCAGTACGCCATTGACGTCCGGAATGAGAAGATCCACCGCGCGCGCCTGTGGATATCGGCGCCGGAACTCAGCCAGCTCCTCGTGCATTTCAACGTGCGCCGATGCCGCCATCGTCATTCCCCCTGAGAACTCCCATCGGACGCCGACAACGTGCGCGGTCAGCGGTCGTCCACGGCCTTGCGTGTTTAATATCCAAATACTGGTAACAGAGCGCCCAGACTGTCAAGACATCTACCAATAATGCCGAAAGGCGCATAACTAAGCCACCAGAAAGGATTTTCAAGCATCAAAAAAGACAGCTTGTCGCCTTCAAAGACCGGTGCTATGTTTAATATATTACACATAAAATGAGGTCGCTTAATGCCGCGCAAGCCACTCATCGGGGTTCCGGCAGACCGCAAAATCATCGGCCTCCATCCTTTTCATACGGTGGGCGAAAAATACCTGACGGCGCTGACCGACGTCGCCGGGGTCACGCCTCTGGTGATCCCTTCTCTGGCGGACCGCCTGTCCGTCGACGCACTGCTCGACGCCCTCGACGGCCTGCTGTTCACCGGCAGCCCCAGCAACGTCGAGCCAGAATACTACGGTGGCTCGCCCAGCACGCCTGGCACGGAGCACGATCCTGCCCGCGACGCACTGACCCTGCAGTTGCTGCCCACAGCGCTCGAACGCGGCATCCCCATACTGGCGATCTGCCGCGGATTCCAGGAATTCAACGTGGCGCGCGGCGGCAGCTTGCACCAGCAGGTGCACGAGTTGCCCGGCCTGCTCGACCACCGCGAGGACCCGAACCAGCCGCTGGACGTACAGTACGGTCCGGCGCACAGTGTCGAATTGTGCGAAGGCGGCCTGTTGCGGCGCCTGACAGGACGTTCGAGCATAGAGGTCAACTCGGTACACGGGCAGGGCATCGACCGGCTGGGGGCCGGCCTGCGCGCCGAGGCACTCGCCCCGGACGGCCTGGTTGAAGCCTTCACCGCGCCGGACGCGCCGGGCTTCAATCTTGCTGTACAGTGGCATCCCGAGTGGCGCGCCGCGGAAAATCCGGTCTCGGTGAACATGTTCGAGGCCTTCGGCTCGGCTTGCCGCGAAGAGACGTCCACCTGAAACGCCGGACACACGGCCTTCGATACCCCACCAATTCACGACAGGCGGAAACGGACCATGACACCACCGCCGAATCAAGGTGAAACATGAGTTTCAACACCGCAGAAATGGACTACATCAACGCGTGGTTCAAGGAACACTGTATCACCGAGGTCGAATGCCTGATCCCCGACATGACGGGCAACGCACGCGGCAAGATCATCCCTGCGGACAAGTTCTGCAAGGAACAGGGCATGCGCCTGCCCGAAATGCTCTTCATCCAAACCGTCACCGGCGACTGGCCGGACGACGAAAGCATGGTCGATCCGCGCGAAATCGACATGGTCCTGCGCCCCGATCCCGACACGGTGCGGCTGGTACCCTGGGCCGTCGACCCCACCGCCCAGGTGATCCACGACTGCTATCTGCGCGACGGCTCGCCGGTCGACATCGCCCCGCGGGCGGTGCTCAAGCGGGTGCTGGCCGAATACGCCAAGCGCGGCTGGCAACCGGTGGTCGCCCCCGAACTCGAGTTCTACCTGGTGCAGCGCAACACCGACCCTGACTATCCTCTGGAACCGCCCGTCGGCCGCTCCGGCCGCCCGGAGCGCGCGCGCCAGTCCTATGGCATCGACGCGGTCAACGAATTCGATCCACTGTTCGAGGACATCTACGACTACTGCGAGGCGCAGCAACTCGACATCGACACGCTGATCCACGAATCCGGCGCCGCGCAAATGGAGATCAACTTCCTGCACGGCGAGGCGCTGTCGCTGGCAGACCAGGTCTTTCTGTTCAAGCGCACCGTTCGCGAAGCGGCCATGCGCCACGACATGTACGCCACGTTCATGGCCAAGCCCTTCGAGGACGAACCCGGCAGCGCCATGCACATTCATCAGAGCATGATCGACGCCGCAACCGGCGAAAACCTGTTCGGCACCGCTGACGGCGGCATGAGCGAACTGTTTCGCCACTACATCGGCGGCCTGCAGGCCTATCTGCCCGCGGCAATGTCGTTCTTCGCCCCGAACGTGAACTCCTACCGCCGCATCGCACGCCACGAATCGGCCCCGATCAACGCGGACTGGGGCACCGACAACCGTACCGTCGGCCTGCGCGTACCGTTCGCCTCACCCCAGGCCAGGCGCGTGGAGAACCGCGTGGCCGGCGCCGACGCCAATCCCTACCTGGCTCTCGCGGCAACTCTGGCCTGCGGCCTGCTGGGAATCGTTGAAGGCATCGAGCCCCGCCCCGAACAGAAGGGCAGCGCCTACGAACTGCCCTTCGGCCTGCCGCGCAGCATCGAGGACTCCCTGCAGAACCTCGAAGACGCTCCCGAGTCCCTGCACGCACTGCTCGGCAAACGCTTCGTCCGCGCCTATGCCGCGATCAAGCGCAAGGAGTACGAAACCTTCTTCCGCGTCATCAGCTCCTGGGAACGCGAATTCCTGCTGCTGTCCGTCTGAACACGCATCAACCGCCACCGGAATCGTCGTCATGAGTCAACCGCAACGCTCCACCGCCGACTGGCAGCGCCTCGACGCCGCCCACCACCTGCATCCGTTCACCGATTACGGCGAACTAGGCGCCAAGGGCTCGCGCATCATCACGCGCGCCGAAGGCTGCTATCTGTGGGATTCCGACGGCAACCAGATCCTGGACGGCATGGCCGGCCTGTGGTGCGTCAACATCGGCTACGGGCGCAAGGAACTGGCCGAGGCCGCCTATAAGCAAATGCAGGAGCTGCCCTACTACAACAATTTCTTCCAGTGCAGCCACCCGCCGGCCATCGAACTGTCGCAGCTGCTGTCGGAAGTCACCCCCGAGCACATGAAACACGTGTTCTTCACCGGCTCTGGCTCGGACTCCAACGACACCATCCTGCGCATGGTGCGCTACTACTGGAAGCTGCTCGGCAAGCCCTACAAGAAGGTCATCATCTCGCGCGAGAACGCCTACCACGGCAGCACCGTGGCCGGCGCCAGCCTGAGCGGCATGAAGCCCATGCACGGGCAGGGTGACCTACCCATCCCCGGCATCGAACACATCGAACAGCCCTATCACTTCGGCCGCGCGCCGGACATGGACCCGGCCGAATTCGGCCACCAGGCCGCGCGGGCGCTGGAGCGCAGGATCGACGAGATCGGCGAGTGCAACGTCGCCGCCTTCATCGCCGAGCCCATTCAGGGCGCCGGCGGCGTGATCATCCCGCCCGACAGCTACTGGCCGGAGATCAAGCGCATCTGCGCCGAGCGCGACATCCTGCTGATCGTCGACGAGGTCATCACCGGCTTCGGCCGCCTCGGCACCTGGTTCGGCTCGCAGTACTACGACCTCAAGCCCGACCTCATGCCCATCGCCAAGGGTCTGTCCTCGGGCTACATGCCGATCGGCGGCGTGATGGTATCGGACCACGTGGCCAAGGTGGTCATCGAGGAAGGCGGCGAGTTCTTCCACGGCTATACCTACTCCGGCCATCCAGTGGCGGCGGCGGTCGCTGCGGAGAACATCCGCATCCTGCGCGACGAGGGCATCATCGAACGCGCCGGCGCGGAAATCGCCCCCTACCTCCAGGCCCGCTGGCGCGAGCTGGGCGAGCATCCACTGGTTGGCGAGACGCGCGGCGTGGGCATGGTGGCGGCGTTGGAACTGGTCAAAGCCAAGCAGCCCCTGGAGCGCTTCGAGGAACCCGGCAAGATCGGCAGCCTCTGCCGCGACCTGAGCGTCAAGAACGGCCTGGTAATGCGCGCAGTGGGCGGCACAATGATCATTTCGCCGCCGCTGGTTCTCAGCCGCGAACAGGTCGACGAGCTTATAGACAAGGCCCGCAGGACATTGGACGAAACCTACAAGGCCATCGGCGCCGGCTGAACCGGCGCCCTGCAGCATACCTTTTGCAACATCCGTTTTTGGGCACGACAGAACACCGGCTTTCACGTAATAATTCGACAACAAAGACCCTGCGGCATGACCGCGGGGATGCAGGAAGGGGAAGCAGTTCGAAATCACTGACGGCGCCGCTCGCGGCACAACCGGAAATGAGGGGGGAACCACCATGCTACGCAAAACCCTGACGTCGCTTACACTCGCGGCCTGCGCCGCGATGGGCGTGGCACAGGCCGCGCAGGCGGCCGATGCGCCGCCCCTGCGGGTCTACAACTGGTCGGACTACATCGCCGAAGACACTATCCCCAATTTCACCAAGCAAACCGGCATCCCTGTCACCTACGACGTCTTCGACAGCAACGAGGTACTCGAAGGCAAGCTGCTGGCCGGCCACACCGGTTACGACGTCGTCGTGCCCTCGTCCTACTTCCTGTCGCGCCAGATCCAGGCCGGCGTGTTCCAGAAGCTGGACAAGGCCATGATCCCCAACATGAAGGGTCTCGATCCGCACCTGATGGCCGAGCTCGCCAAGGTCGATCCGGGCAATGCCTACGGCGTGCCCTACATGTGGGGCACCACCGGCATCGGCTACAACGCCAAGCTGGTGAAGAACGCCCTTGGCGCCGACGCCCCGCTCGACAGCTGGAAGCTGGTGTTCGATCCGAAGTACGTCTCCAAGCTCAAGGGCTGCGGCGTTGCCTTCCTGGACGCGCCAACCGACGTGATGCCTGCAGCACTGCATTATCTCGGCCTGAATCCCAACAGCCAGAATCCAGCCGACTATTGGAAAGCCTACCAACTGATGAAAAAGGTTCGCCCCTACATTCGCTACTTCAGCTCCTCGCAGTACATCAACGACCTGGCCAACGGCAATATCTGCGTCGCCATCGGCTGGTCCGGCGACGTATTCCAGGCGGCCGACCGGGCCAGCGAAGCCAAGAACGGCGTGGATGTCACCTACGTGATTCCCAAGGAAGGCGCGCAGCTCTGGTTCGACATGCTCGCCGTGCCGGCCGACGCTTCGCACCCCAAGGAAGCCTTCAAGCTGATCAACTATCTCCTCTCGCCCAAGGTCGAGGCGGCCAATACCAACTACATCAGCTACTCCAACCCCGTACCCGCCTCGCTGCAGTACGTGGAAAAGGACATCAAGGACAACCCGGCGATCTATCCGCCGCAGGCCGTCATGGACAAGCTCTACACCTTCATGACGCCGACGCCGAAGATTACGCGGACCATGACGCGGCTCTGGACCCGTCTGAAGACGGGAACCTGAGCGATCGATGTATGGCACCTCGCCGTCTGCGGCGAGGCGCTTTTTCCTGCATGCAAGTGTTTCCCGGTACTCACCATGGCTGAGCAAACGACGACTATCGCCGCTTCCACGGCCGACGAGCACTACGTCCGCCTGGAAAGGCTGCGCAAGGAATTCGATGGCACCATCGCCGTCTTCGAGACAAATCTAGACATCCACAAAGGCGAGATCTTCGCCCTGCTCGGCAGCACCGGCTGCGGCAAGACCACCCTGCTGCGCATGCTTTCGGGCTTCGAGACGCCGAGTGCCGGACGCATCCTAATCGACGGCGAAGACATGACCCGCGTCGCACCGCATCACCGCCCGACCAACATGATGTTCCAGTCCTACGCGATCTTCCCGCACATGACCGTCGAGCAGAACATCGCCTTCGGCCTGAAGCAGGAGGGCCAGCCCAGGGAACAGATCAGGAAAACGGTCAGGGAAATGCTCGAACTGGTGCGTATGACGCCCTACGCCAAGCGCAAGCCGCACCAGCTCTCTGGCGGCCAGCGCCAGCGCGTCGCGCTCGCCCGCAGCCTGGCCAAGCGCCCCAAACTGCTGCTGCTCGACGAACCGATGAGCGCACTGGACAAGAAACTGCGCAACCAGGTGCAGTTCGAGATCGTCAACATCCTGGAACAGCTCGGCATGACCTGCGTCATCGTCACGCACGATCAGGAAGAGGCCATGACCATGGCTCACCGCATGGCGGTCATGGACCAGGGCGAGATCCTGCAGGTCGGCACGCCGAGCGAGATCTACGAACACCCGAACTGCCGCTTCACCGCCGAGTTCATCGGCAGCGTCAACCTGTTCGAAGGCACGCTGACCGAGGACGAGCCCGACCACGTGATCATCGAATCGAACGAAGCCTGCTGCCCGATCCGCGTCGGCCACGGCATCAGCGGGACGCTGGGCATGCAGGTGTGGGCCGCGATCCGCCCGGAAAAGATCCGTATCCAGCGCGAACCTTCCGAACACGGCTTCAACTGTGCCCAGGGTACCGTGGACGAAATCGGCTACCAGGGCAGCCACTCGATCTATCACGTCCGTCTGGACAGCGGCAAACGCGCCATCTCCACCCAACCCAATCTCAGCCGCGACCTCGATGAACGTCCCACCTGGGGCGACCGGGTCTATCTGAGCTGGGACGAACACGCCGCCGTGGTGCTGACGCGATGAAACCGATCTACAAACCGCTGTTTCCGCACGGGCGGCGGTTCATCATCGCCGTTCCCTATCTATGGTTGCTGCTGTTCTTTCTGATCCCCTTCGTCATCGTCCTGAAGATCAGTTTCGCCAACTCGGCCATCGCCATCCCGCCGTACACGGCGCTCTATCATTTCAAGGACGGCGTCATCCAGCTCACCCTGGACTTCGGCAACTATCTGTTCCTGCTCGGCGACGACCTCTACGCCCTGGCCTATCTGGGATCGATCAAGATCGCGGCGATCTCGACTCTGCTGTGCCTGCTGATAGGCTACCCGATGGCCTACGCCATCGCCCGCGCCACACCCACGCGGCGCAACATCTTCCTGATGCTGATCATCATCCCGTACTGGACCTCGTTCCTGATCCGCGTCTACGCCTGGATGGGCATCCTCAACACCAACGGCCTGCTCAACGATATGCTGCTCAAGCTGGGCCTGATCGATCGTCCGCTGCATATCATATTCACCCAGTTCGCGGTGTACCTGGGCATGGTCTACGCCTACCTGCCGTTCATGGTGCTGCCGCTGTACGCCAACCTGGTGCGCCACGACCCCAGCCTGCTGGAGGCGGCGCACGACCTCGGCGCGCGGCCCTGGAAGGCGTTTTTCACCATCACCCTGCCGCTGTCCAAGGGGGGCGTCATCGCCGGCTCGCTACTGGTGTTCATCCCGGCCGTCGGCGAGTTTGTCATCCCCGAACTGCTCGGCGGACCGAACACGCTAATGATCGGCCGCGTGGTGTGGAACGAGTTCTTCGCTAACCATGACTGGCCCACCGCCTCGGCCGTGGCCATCGTCATGCTGGCGATTCTACTGATACCCATCGTGCTATTTCACCGCTACCAGTCGCGAGAACTGGAAAGGGGCGTGCGATGAGCAACGGCGTCATGAAACTGCGCACGCCGAACATCATGCTCGGCCTCGGACTGATGTTCCTTTACATCCCGATCGTCAGCCTGATCGTCTACTCCTTCAACGCCTCGCGGCTGGTCACCGTATGGGCCGGCTTCTCGCCCAAGTGGTACGCCGCCCTGTTTCAGGACCAACAGATCCTCAACGCCGCCTGGATGAGCCTGCGCATTGCCTTCTTCAGCGCCAGCACCGCCGTAGTCCTGGGCACGCTGGCCGCGCTGTCCATGGTGCGCTACGGACGCTTCCGCGGCCACACCCTGTTCGCCGGCATGATCACCGCGCCGTTGGTCATGCCGGACGTCATCCTCGGGCTGTCGCTGCTGCTGCTGTTCGTGGCCCTGCAGACCAGCATCGGCTGGCCGTCCGACCGCGGCATGCTCACCATCTGGATTGCACATTCGACCTTCTGCACAGCCTACGTCACGGTGGTCATCGCCTCGCGCCTGCGCGACCTCGACCGCTCGCTGGAAGAGGTCGCAATGGATTTGGGCGCCGCTCCGTGGAAGGTGTTCTTCGTGGTGGTGCTCTCCGGTCTGGCGCCGGCGCTGATGGCCGGCTGGCTGCTCTCCTTCACCCTGTCGCTGGACGATCTGGTGGTCGCCAGCTTCGTCGCCGGTCCCGGCTCGACCACGCTGCCGATGGTGATCTTCTCGCGCGTGCGCCTGGGCGTCAGTCCCGTCATCAACGCGTTGGCCACACTGCTGGTGCTGATCGTGACCGTCAGCGTGCTGTTGTCGGCCTGGATCAGTCACCGCATGGACCGCAAGCTGCGGCGCGAGGCCCAACTCGCCCGGTCCGACGCCGACGAGACGCTGGAATCACCCTCAGTTCCCGGCCGCAATCCGGACGTCGCAGCGCACGGTGTGCGCGAGTAGAACCCCCTGTCCAGAGCGAAGAGTGTTTAATATTCAAATACTGAATATTTGACCATCACAACTGCCCCATATTCGAACACGATTAAAAAAACCTTAAAAATCCAGTGCGGAACTGTTTTTGACGCCTTGTGTCAGATCACCTTGAGAAGGTGAAACGGTGCTGCTATGTTTAATAAATTAAACAGCCATCGACCCCGAGTGCGATACGCACCCTGAGTCGCCCCCACTCCGCGGAGATCTCATGCGCCTCGAATCCATCAACGCCGCAACCGGCGAACAGCTTTCCGCTTTCGATTTCTGGAACGACGCCACGCTCGAAAATGCGCTGGAGAGCGCTGCCGAGGCCTCTCGCGCCTGGCGCAGCCGCAGCGTAGGCGAGCGCGCGGAATACGTCGGCGCCCTGGCCAGCCATCTACGCGAACGCAGCGACGAGCTTGCACGCCTGGCCAGCCTGGAAATGGGCAAACCCGTCCGCGAAGCCCGGGCGGAGGTCGAAAAAAGCGCCTGGGCCTGCGAATACTACGCCGAGCACGCCGAGGCAATGCTGCATGCCGAGCCGGTCAGCACCGATGCCAGCCGCAGCTATATCGACTACGAACCGCTGGGCACCGTGTTCGCGATCATGCCCTGGAACTTCCCGTTCTGGCAGGTCTTCCGGCACGTCGCACCGACGCTTGCCGCCGGCAACACCCTGCTGCTCAAGCATGCGCCGAACGTTCCCCAGATCGCCGCAGCGATCGAGGACCTCATCCGCGAAGCCGGCATTCCCGAGGGTGTGTTCGTCAATCTGCCGATCGACATAGAACAAAGCGCAAAAGTCATCGCCGACGGCCGTGTGCACGCCGTCACGCTGACCGGCAGCGAGCGCGCGGGCCGCAACGTCGCGGCACTGGCCGGACAGAACCTGAAGAAGGCCGTGCTCGAACTCGGCGGCTCCGATCCCTTCATCGTGCTCGATGATGCGGACCTCGACCTGGTGCTCAGCCAGGCCGTGACAGCCCGCTTCCAGAACGGCGGACAGAGCTGCATCGCTGCCAAGCGCATGATCCTGACCGAGGCCATCGCCGATGCTTTTGTCGAACGCTTCGTGGAGACAGTGGGTGCGCTCAAGGTCGGCGATCCGCTGGATGAAGAGACGCGGATCGGCCCGATGGCCCGAGCGGACCTGCGCGACCAGCTCGCGCAGCAGGTCGAGCGCAGCATCGCCTCCGGCGCGCAGTGCCGCCTCGGCGGCCACGTTCTGGAAGGGCCTGGGCATTTCTACGCGCCCACGGTGCTCGACCACGTCGGCATCGGCATGCCCGCCTATCACGAGGAACTGTTCGGCCCCGTGGCGACGATGATCCGCGTGCAGGATGCCGATGAAGCGCTGGAGGTTGCCAACAGTTCGCGCTTCGGCCTGGGCGGCAGCATATGGACCCGCGATACGGCTCGCGGAGAACGCCTGGCGCAGGCCATCGAGTCAGGCTGCGCCTTCGTCAACGGCATGGTCAAGAGCGACCCGCGCCTGCCCTTCGGCGGCGTCAAGGCCTCGGGTTACGGGCGCGAACTCGGCGTCCAAGGCATCCACGAGTTCGTCAACGTCAAAAGCATCTGGATTCGTTAGGGCGATAGCAAGGGGGCGTGCGACGGTGGCTCAGGCGTTCACCGGAATTTTCCACTACTACAAGCTGTAAAACGCCACCACCGGACTCCTTGCCGCCCACTATCGGTGCGGCGGGACATAACTATTCTTAAGGAGATTCCGTATGTCTACCCAAGTACCGTCCGCCCCCGCCAGACTGCGGCAGGGCGAGCTAGGCCTTGGCCACATCGTTTCGGCCACACTGGCCAACATCGCCCCGGCCATGAGCTTCTACTTCGGCTTCGCCGTCATCGCCGACGGCGCCGGCATAGCCGCCCCGCTGACCATACTCGCAGCCATGGTCGCAGTCTTGTTCCTGGCCAACACGCTGGCGGAATTCTCGCGCTTCACGCCATCCGCAGGCTCTTTCGTCACCTTCATCGGCAAGGGCTTCGGCCCGACCGCAGCGGTCACCGCCGCTGTGTTCCTGATCTTCGGCTACATCCTCGCCGGCTCGGCCGTGGTCGCGGTAATGGGCGGCTGGACGGCCGAAACGATACACAAATACCTTGGCCTGAACATCCCCTGGGAAATCCTCACGTTTGCGGCGATCGTGCTGGTAGGCGTGATGACGGTACGCGGCGTGCGCCTGTCCACCGCCTGGGCTGCGGCCGCATTCTGGGTCGAACTCGCCATCCTGGTCGTCATCGGCATCGCGCTGCTGGTCGTCCACGGCGGCCTCAATCTGCACCCCTTCAACCCTCAATACCTCGACGGCGGCTTCAAGGGTCTCGGACTGGGCTTTCCCATCGCCATCTTCCTGTTCATCGGCTGGGAAAACGCCTCGATGATGGCCGAGGAATCCAAGGAACCCAGACGCCTGGTACCACGCGCACTATTCACCAGCGCCATCGCGATCGGCCTGCTCTATACCTTCCTCGCCTACGCCACCGAGGTCGGTTTCGGCTATGACGTCAAGGCGCTCAATGCCGCCCAGGTACCCTACGTGGACCTCACCGCGCATCTGCTCGGCGGCATCGTGGTCCTGCTGTACCTGGCCGGCGTCACCAGCATCTTCGGCTCGCTGATCGGACTGGTGAACGCTCAATCGCGCATCCTGTTCAACAGCGGCCGCGAGGGCCTGCTGCCGAACGTGTTCGGCGCCGTACACACCGAACACGGCACGCCGTGGGCCTCCATCGCCACTTTCCTGCTGATCGCCTTGGCGCTGCTGTTCATGTTCGCCGAAGGCAAGAATCCGGTCGACTACTTCGGCGAAGCAGCGACCTGCGGCACCATTCCGGTGGCGATCATCTACGGCGTGACCAATCTGGCCCTGCCCGTGTACGTCTGGCGTACACACCGACAGACCTTCTCCTGGCTGCGCCACGCATTGCTGCCCGCGTTGGGCTTCCTGGCCATGATCCTGCCGGTATGGGGATTGGTCACGCCCGGCCAGCCGTATCCGTTCAACCTCTATCCCTACATTGCGCTGGCGGTGCTGGTCGTAGCCTTCCTCTACGCCTGGCGCATGGTCGGCCGCGACCCGAACATCGCCGAGCGCATCGGCTCGGTCGTCGCGGACGAAGCCGTCAAGTAGGCATCAACGCTCGCCGGCAACGTCCACCACGGGCGTTGCCGGCGCACGGAACGCTGCACGTTCCGGCCGCGGTTTCCACGGCAGCATGCGGCGCAGCACGTCGTCGCCGAGCACGAAATGGTGATGAAGCGCCGCTATGGCGTGGCCGACGACCAACGTCGCCAGAGTGCCGGCGATAAAGGCGTGGATCTGCATCAGGCCGCCGGAGTAGACCAACCTCGGATCCGGCGCGATCGGCAGGCCGACGTGCCAGAACACGAAGCTCAGCCCGGCCCCGGTCAGGCCCATGATCCAGATACCGAGAAACGACTCGGCGAGTATCAACAGATACAAGGCGCCGTGCGCCATGCCGGCCAGGCGGGCCTGCATGTCACTCAGGCCATGACCGGAGCGGCGTCGTTCGATCAGGCGCTGAAACAGCATCCAGAGCGCGATGAACAGGATCGCCAGGCCGACTTCCTGATGCATGACGATACCGGCCATCTCATGGTGGCGAAACCAATCGACATGCAAGTTGGCGTAGCCGAGCAGCCCCTGGAATACCACCAGCAGGGCCATCAGCCAATGCAGGGTGCGGGCGAGCAGGCTCGGACCATCGTCCGGCAATTCTGCCGTCGCACCATGGAGTTTTTGATCGGAGGTCATCATCGCAAGGGTTCCTTAACGGGTTGAATTTACCCGAAAAGCCTACCTCGCAATGACCGCCGATCCACTTACGGTTTGGTAACCGCCCCAGCGCGCCGCCAGCCCCTGCCGAACGGGGTTCGGACCGTCATTCGGGTACCGACAGACGCTCGACCAGCAGTGAATGGCCGGTCATTTCCGGCGGCTGTGCCACGCCCATGAGTTCGAGCAGCGTCGGCGCGATGCCGCTCAGGCCGCCGTTGGTGGCCAGACGCCAGCGCTCCGAATCGACCAGCAACAGCGGCACCGGATACGTGGTGTGCTGCGTATGCGGTTCGCCGCTCTCCGGATCGACCATCTCGTCACAATTGCCGTGATCGGCGGTGAGCAATACTGAGAAATCGTGTTCCACGGCCGCATCCAGCACGCGTCCGACCGCCTCGTCCAGAGCCTCCACCGCGCGGATCACCGCCTCCCGTACGGCGGTGTGCCCGACCATGTCGCCGTTGGCGAAGTTGACCACGATGAAGCTGTAGTTCTCGCTTTCAATGGCCTTGATCACCTCGTCGGCGACTTCCGACGCGCTCATCTCCGGCTTGAGGTCGTAGGTGGCCACCTTGGGCGAGGGCACGACCACGCGGTCCTCTCCGGGGTACACCTCCTCCCGTCCGCCATTGAAGAAGAAGGTCACGTGCGCGTACTTCTCGGTTTCCGCGCAATGGAACTGCCCGTATCCCCCCTCGCTCAGCACCTTGGCCAGACAGGTGCCGGGGCGATCGGGCGCGAACGCGATGGGCATGCCGTAGCGCGGATCGTATTCGGTCAGCGTGGTGACGCTCACCGGCTCGAAGCCGTCGCGCCCGAAACCGTCGAACCCCTTCAGACCCAGCGCGGCGGCTAGCTGGCGCGGGCGATCATTGCGGAAGTTGAAGAACACCACCGAATCGCCGCTGCACACCGGCTCACCGCCGGCAATCACGCGCGGGCGAATGAACTCGTCGGTTTCGCCTGCCGCATACGCAGCCTCGATGGCTTCACGGGCACTGCCCGCCGCAGCACCTTCGCCCAGCACCAACGCACGCCACGCCAGTTCGGTGCGATCCCAGCGATGATCCCGGTCCATGGCGTAATAACGGCCGACCACGGTGACGATCCGCCCACCCGCGGCTTCCAGCCGCTTCTCCAGTTCCGGCAGATAGGCGGGAGAGGACTTGGGCGGCGTGTCGCGGCCATCGGTGATCATGTGCACCACCGGCACGGCGCCGCCGGCACGGCACAGATCGATCAATGCGTACAAGTGGCGCACATGGCTGTGCACGCCGCCGTCGGACACCAGGCCCAGCAGATGCAGCGGCCGGCCCGCCTCACGCGCTGCAGCCACCGCTGCCGTCAGCGCCTCGTTGCGGGCAAAACTTCCATCTGCCACTGCATCGTCGATACGTACCAGATCCTGGCGCACGATCTGCCCGGCCCCTAGGGTGAGATGCCCGACCTCGGAGTTGCCCATCTGTCCTTCGGGCAGGCCGACCGCGCGGCCGGAGGCTTCCAGTGCCGTATGCGCGTGATGCGCAAAATAGTCGTCGAGTCGCGGCGTATGCGCTTCGACCACCGCATTGTTCTCTTTCGAGGGATTCAGGCCGAAACCATCGAGGATGACGAGCAGCGCGCGGCGGCGGGGAACGATCTGTTCAGCGGACATGGCGAAGCCTTGCAGTGAATGTGGGCGGTACGAAAGAGCAAACGAAGCCGGCCGGATTTCAGCCGGCTACGCTCAGCCTATTCCGAACGATCCTTGGATTCCAGACCCTGTTCCTCGCCGGCGGCATCGTCCAGCGCACGGTCCATGGCCTGCTCATCCATCTCGTAGTCGTCTTCTTCCTCCTCACGCTCCTTGCGGCGGCGGTAGACCAGACGCGAGGCCAGCAGTCCAGCTTCGAACAGCACCAGCAAGGGTACCGCCAGCATGATCTGCGAAAACACGTCCGGCGGCGTGAGAATCATGGCCACCACGAACGCCCCGACGATGACGTAGGGGCGCCCCTTGGAGAGCTGCGGCGGCGAAATCAGACCCAGCGCAGTCAGCAAGACGATGGCCACCGGCACTTCGAACGCCGCGCCGAACGCCAGGAACATGTTCGATACGAAACTGAGGTAGGCCCCGATATCGGTCATCATCTGCACGCCCGCCGGCGTGGCGTGCGTGAAGAAGCGGAACATGATGGGAAACACGGCGTAATAGGCGAACGCCATGCCGGTATAGAACAGAATGGTGCTCGACAACAGCAACGGCAGCACCAGACGTTTTTCGTGCTTGTACAGGCCTGGGGCAACGAATGCCCATAGCTGGTAGAGCAGGAACGGAATGGCGATCACCACCGCCAACAGCATGGTCAGCTTGAAAGGCACGAAGAACGGCGCCGCCACATCGATAGCGATCATGCTGGCACCTTTCGGCAGTTGCGAGATCAGCGGCCCGGCCAGCCAGCTGTAGAGCTGGTTGGCGAACGGCGCGAGGCCGATGAAGATCACCAGCACGAACACGATCGAGCGCAGCAGCCGCGAACGCAGTTCGATCAGATGCACCATCAGGCCGGACAGCGTGCCGCCTTCTTCCTCGTCACGCGGCTCGTCGTCTCGCTTGTCGCTATCTTCGCTCATGTATCAGAAAGCCGGCTGGCGTACGGACGTACGCGCATTCATCATGATTTGGCGCTCTTTTCGCTATCCATCGCTGCGCCATCGGAAGCCTCGCTCGGGGGGCTGGTATCGGCCTGGCCGGAGACAGGTATGGACTCCGTCGTCTGTTCGCCGGCCTGCAACGGGGGCTCGGGCGCAGTAGAAGCGTGTTCCTCGGTGGGTGCCTCCAGAGCATGCTCTTCAGCGGGAATCGGGGTATCCCTCGAGGCATTGTCCAGGTCGAGGCTATGACGCAACTGCTCGCCGGCCGAATCGACTTCCTGCGCAATGTCGTCGACCTCGTTGTGAATCTGGCTGCGCGTGTCCTGCAGCATGTCGCGTAACTCGCGGATCTCGTCCTCTTGCCTGGTCAACATGCTGCGCAGCTCATCGGCGTTCAGCTCACGCTCGATTTCCGAACGCACGTTGACGACATAGCGGCGAAAGCGGCCAACCCAGTAGCCAGCTTTGCGCGCGAGGCCCGGCAATCGCTCCGGGCCCACCACGACCAAGGCGACGATCATGATGAGCATGATCTCGGAAAAGCCCAAATCGAACATCGAACGCCTCCGCGCTCAGCTGCCGTGTCTCAGACTTTGTCCTTATCCTTGTGCTCGGACTGGGCATCGAACACGCGGCCGCTGCTGTCATCCTTGAGCTGCTGCTCGGAGGATTCGCTCTTCTTCTCCGCATCCTCTTCGCCTTCACCCATCGATTTCTTGAAATTCTTTACCGCCGAACCGAGGTCGCCACCGACATTGCGCAGCTTCTTGGTGCCGAACACCAACACCACCACCAGCAGCAGAACCAACCACTCGTAACCACCTGGAATCATGACCGTTCTCCGTAACTAATCCATCTCGGCGATCGCTTGGACGCCTTTATTCGACATTTGGCCGCGGGATACCCGCCCTTTTCGCGCTTGCGGCCCTCAACGGACACGCTGCGCCTTCTCCTGCAACCCGGAGGTACCCATGCGCCGCGCAAGCTCGGCAAGCACGTCCTCCGGCGCCAGCCCCTGATGTGCCAGCAACACCAGGGTATGAAACCACAAATCCGCCACCTCGTAGACCAGCTTGCCCGGCACCCCGTCCTTGGCCGCCATCACCGTCTCGGTGGCCTCTTCGCCGACCTTCTTGAGAATGGCGTCGAGCCCCTTGGCATACAAGCCGGCAACATACGAGCTGTCGGCAGGGGCCGACTTGCGCGATTCCAGCACCGCAGCAAGCTCGTTCAATATGTCATTCGCCATAAATCGCCTCGGGCGCCTTGAGCACCGGTTCGACCGTTTCCCAGCTGTCCCGTTCCCCGGCCAGACGTCGGAAGAAGCAATGATGGCGTCCGGTATGGCAGGCGATGCCACCATCCTGGCGCACCGTCAGCAACAGCGTATCGCCGTCGCAGTCCAGGCGAATGTCCTCGACATGCTGCACATGACCGGACGACTCGCCCTTGTGCCACAGCCGCCCACGCGAACGCGACCAGTACACCGCCTCGCCCAACTCGACCGTCCGCTGCAGCGCCGCACGGTTCATCCAGGCCAGCATCAGCACCTGCCCGCTGCCGGCCTCCTGCGCAATGACGGGCGCCAGGCCTTCGCTATTCCATGCCACCGCATCGAGCCATTCGGCACTGTCGCCAGGTGCTGCGCACATCTGAACCAACCTCAAGATACAAGGGTCTGGAGCATAGCACAGCGCCGGAACCGCGCCGGACGCACGCCCATCAAACCCACTCGCGCACCTCAATGCCGCGCTGCGCCATATAGGCCTTGGCCTCACCCACGGTGTGCTCGCCGAAATGAAAGATGCTCGCCGCCAGCACCGCATCCGCGCCGCCCTCGATCACGCCGGCGGCCAAGTGCTGCAGCGTACCGACACCGCCGGAAGCGATCAGCGGCACGTTGACCGCCTCGTTCATCGCCCGCATCAGCTCAAGATCGAATCCCTCGCGCGTGCCGTCGCGATCCATGCTGGTGACCAGCAGCTCACCCGCGCCGTAATCGGCCATGCGGCGCGCCCATTCCAGCACGTCGATACCGGTCGCCCGACGTCCGCCGTGGGTGAACACTTCCCAGCGCAACGCCTCGCCTGCAGCCGAAACACGTTTGGCATCGACGGCCACCACGATGCACTGATTGCCGAAACGTGCTGCAGCCTCGGCTACGAACTCTGGGCGCACCACCGCCGCCGTATTGATGCCGACCTTATCAGCGCCGGCGTTCAGGAGCCTGCGGACGTCGGCCAGAGTGCGCACGCCGCCACCCACGGTCAACGGAATGAACACTTCGGCGGCGACCGCCTCGACGACATGTGCCATCGTTTCGCGTTCGTCGCTGCTGGCGGTGATGTCGAGAAAGGTGATTTCGTCGGCGCCCTGCTCGTAATAGCGCCGTGCGACTTCCACCGGGTCACCCGCATCGCGAATATCGACGAACTGCACGCCCTTCACCACGCGGCCGTTGTCGACGTCGAGACAGGGAATGACGCGTTTGGCCAGCGACATCGTACGCTATTCCGCGACCAACGCGTCGGCGCGCTTCTGCGCCTCGGCGAAATCCAGCGACCCTTCATAGAGCGCCCGGCCGATTACCACGCCGCTGACGCCTTCCCCCTCGACTGCACACAGCGCCTCTATGTCGGCCAGCCCGCTCACCCCGCCGGAGGCGATGACCGGGATATGCACCGCCTGCGCCAGGCGCACGGTCGCCTCGACGTTGGGGCCACCCATCATGCCGTCGCGGCTGATGTCGGTGTAGATGATCGCGGCCACGCCGTCGTTTTCGAAATGCATGGCCAGGTCCGCCACGTCGTGGTTGGAGAGTTTCGACCAGCCGTCGACCGCCACCTTGCCGTCCTTGGCATCGAGCCCGACGATGATGTGGCCGGGAAATTCCAAGCATAGATCGTTGACGAAATGGGGCGCAGAAACGGCCTTGGTACCCACGATGACGTATTGCACGCCTGCATCCAGATAGGCCTGCACGGCGTCTACGTCGCGCACGCCGCCGCCAACCTGGATCGGCAGTTCGGGATAGGCCCGCGCGATACGCTCGACGACCGTCGCATTGCGGCGCCCGCCGGCCACAGCCCCATCCAGGTCGACCAAATGCAGACGCCTGGCACCAGCCTTGACCCAGCGTTCCGCCATGGCCACCGGGTCATCGGAAAAGACGGTCTCATCATCCATGCGGCCCTGGCGCAGACGTACGCACCGTCCCTCCTTGATGTCGATGGCAGGGATCAACAACATGACGCCAAACCTCCCATTTCGGTTAACGGGCTCATCAATTCACAGCTCGTGCGGGGTCAAGCGGCAGCCCCGTCCCAACGCGCGAAATTCGATAGCAGCCGCAATCCCGCCTGCGCGCTCTTCTCCGGGTGACACTGGATCGCAAACACATTATCGCGCGCCAGCGCGGAACAGAACCGAATGCCGTACTCCGTGGTCGCGGCGACCAGGCTGGCGTCGGACGGCGCCACGTAATAACTGTTGGCAAAGTAGAAACGGCTACCCGGCGCGATGCCGTCCCACAGCGGGTGATCGCGGGCAGGCTCGACGCGATTCCAACCCATGTGCGGCACCTTGATATGCTCGCCGGTGACCGGATCCCGCGGCGCCGCACCGAAATACCGCACATCGCCCGCATGGACGCCGAGACAAGGGGTACCGCCGTTTTCCTCGCTGTGCTCGAGCAATACCTGCATGCCCATGCACACTCCCAGAAAAGGCCGCGTGTGCGCGGCTTCGCGCACCGCATCCTCCAAGCCGCAGGCCCGCAGCTCGTGCATGCAGTCGCGTGCCGCGCCCTGCCCCGGGAACACCACCCGGTCGGCCGCCAGCACGACAGCAGGATCGGAAGTCACCACGACGCGATCCTGCACGGGAGCGACGTGCCGCAAGGCATTCGCGACCGAGCGCAGATTGCCCATTCCGTAATCGATGATTGCCAGATCAGCCATGCCCGCCAGGCTCGGAAACCGGTAAGAGTGAAGTTATAGGGCGCCCTTGGTCGAAGGCAACTGGCCCGCCGAGCGCGGATCCGGCTCGGCGGCCATCCGCAGGGCCCGACCCAGCGCCTTGAACACCGTTTCGGCGATGTGATGCGCATTGCGCCCGCGCAGGCTGTCGACATGCAGCGTCAGCCGCGCGTGATTGACCAGCGCCTGCAGAAATTCATGAATCAGATCGGTATCGAACTCACCGATGCGGGCACGCCGGTAATCGACCTCGTGGACCAACCCGGGGCGGCCGGAGAAATCCACCACCACGCGCGCCAAGGCTTCGTCCAGTGGAACATAGGCGTGGCCGTAGCGGCGAATGCCGCGCTTGTCGGCCAGCGCTTCGGCGAGCGCCTGCCCAAACGCGATGCCGACATCCTCCACGGTGTGGTGCGCGTCGACGTGCAGATCGCCTTGGGCGCGCACCTCGAGATCGATCAAACCGTGCCGGCCGACCTGATCGAGCATATGGTCGAAGAAGGGAACTCCTGTCGCGATGGACGTCTCACCGGAACCATCCAGATTCAGCCGTACGCTGATCTGCGTTTCCAATGTATCGCGCTGAACGGCGGCAGTGCGCTGGGCCATGATCACACAAAACAGTATGCGGGCCTGCAGGATACCATAAGGGCCGCAGCGATAAAGTGACCTAGATCAGAGAGTACGAACATTCGGTATCATTTGTTAAGCTTGCCAATCAACGAAGTCATGACGAGGGGAAAGTAATGGAGTCGTTCAACGTGATCACCCTCCAAGGCTTTTCCCGCGCGTGCGCAGACTGCCAACTGCAGGATCTTTGTCTGCCGATCGGCATCTGCCGCAGCGATGTCGCCCGGCTGGACCAGATCATCAACCGCAAACGGCCGTTGCAGCGCGGGGCGGCGCTGTTCAATCAGGGCGACCAATTCGGCGCTTTGTATGCCATCCGTTCCGGCTCGATCAAAAGCTTTTCCATCTCCGATGACGGCCGTGAACAGATCAACGCGTTCCATCTGCCGGGCGAGATCCTCGGCCTCGACGCCATCAGCGACAGCTCGCACCCCAGCTCCGCCGTCGCGCTGGAAACCACCAGCGTATGCGAGCTGCCCTTCGAGCGCCTGCATGCTCTGGCCCATGAGATCAAGGACCTGCAGCACCAGTTGCTGCGCGTCATGAGCCGCGAACTCAACGCCGACGAACGCTTCATGCGCATCCTCGCCAGCCGCAATGCCGAGGAACGCCTCGCCGGCTTTCTGCTCAACCTCTCCTCGCGCCACGGCATGCGCGGCTATTCGAGCACCGAATTCAATCTGAGCATGTCGCGCCACGACATCGCCAACTATCTCGGTCTGGCCGTGGAAACCGTCAGTCGTCTGTTCACCCGCTTCCAGCAGGACGGCCTCATCGAGGCGCAGCGCAAGGCCGTCAAGATTCTACAGCGCGAGGCGCTGGCGGAAATGGCCGGCAACACCGGCCCCGACCCGAATCAGGACGACAGCCGCAACCGGGAATCCTCGTAAGCCGGCTGCCCCGCAAAGCAGCCGTCAGACCGGCGGCACCTGCAGCCAGAACGTGACCGGCCCGTCGTTGACCGATTCAACCTGCATGTTCGCACCGAACAAGCCGGTGGCCACCGGCTTGTGGCGGGTTCGCGCGTGCTCTACAAGCCAATCGAACAGCCTCCGCCCGTCCTCCGGCGCCGCAGCCGGCGTGAAAGACGGACGCATGCCCTTGCGCGTATCCGCCGCCAGCGTGAACTGCGGCACCAGCAGCAAACCGCCGCCGACATCCTGGAGACTCAGATTCATACGCCTCTCCGCGTCGCCGAACACGCGGTAGCCGAACAGACGCTCGAGCAGACGATCGGCCTGAGCCTCGGTGTCGCCGCGTTCGACCCCGACCAGCACCAGCAATCCAGCCTCGATGGCACCGACGCTCTCACCATCCACCCGCACAGCGGCACGACTTACACGCTGCAGCAGGCCGATCACGCCAGCTGCTCGGCAAGATCCCGCGTCGCCCTTACCAAGGCATCGACGATACCCGGCTCGCTGGCCGAATGTCCCGCGTCCGGGACGATCTCCAGCCGCGCCTGGGGCCAGGCTTCATGCAGCGCGAAAGCCTGATCGATCGGACAGATCATATCGTAGCGCCCATGCACGATGACGCCGGGGATTTCGGCCAGGCGGTGCGCCTCACGCAGCAGTTGGTCGGGTTCAAGGAAAATACGGTTGCGGAAATAGTGGTTCTCGATACGCGCGAGCGACAGCGCCACATGCGGATCGGTGAAATGCTCCTCCACCGCCTCACTGGGCAACAACGTCGCCGTGCGCCCTTCCCACTGCGACCAGGCCCGAGCCGCCGCCATACGCGCAACCTCGTTGCTGCCGGTCAGCCGCCGATGGTAGGCCTCGAGCATATCGCCGCGCTCGGCCTCGGGAATCGGCGCCAGGTAGTCCTGCCAATAGTCGGGGAAGACGTGGTCGGCACCCGACTGGTAGAACCATTCGATGTCACGCGGGCGGCACAGAAAGATCCCGCGCAGCACCAGGCCCAGCACCCGCTCCGGATGTGCCTCGGCATAGGCGAGCCCCAGAGTCGACCCCCAGGAGCCGCCGAACACCACCCAGCGCTCGATGCCCAGTTCCTCGCGTACACGTTCGATGTCGGCAATCACGTCCTGCGTGGTGTTGCCCTCGAGTTCGGCATGCGGCAGCGAGCGGCCGCTGCCGCGCTGGTCGAACAGCACGATGTGGTAGACCTGCGGATCGAAGAAACGCCGATGCCAGGGCTCGCATCCCGAACCGGGGCCGCCGTGCAGAAACACCACCGGCAAACCACCGGAGCGTCCGCACTCCTCGACGTGCAGGGTATGCCGATCGTCGACCGGCAGCATGCGGCTGCGAAACGGCGTGATCTCGGGATAAAGCTCCAAGCGACTCATAAGAAATTCCCTGGGAAGGTTTGCACTGTGGACGACGGGCGCTCAGAAGCGGTGCAGCACCGCCTCCGCAGGCCGTCCGAACCCGCTCGCGACGGAAGCCGTCTCTGCAACTTCGGTTTCCGCTCCGACCGAATCCCCCGGAACCAAGGCCGGGAAATCGAACAGCGAATGATCCAGAAGATGGGACGGCGAGGCGTTACCCAGCGCCCGGAACATGCTTTCCAAACGCCCCGGGAACTTGCGGTCCCATTCCTGGAGCAAGGCCTTCATCTCCTGGCGCTGCAGATTCGGCTGCGAGCCGCACAGGTTGCAGGGAATGATGGGAAACTCCCTGGCGGCGGCATAGGCCTTGATGTCCGCCTCCTTGCAGTAGGCCAGCGGGCGGATGACCACGTTGCGGCCGTCGTCGGACAGCAGCTTGGGCGGCATGGTCTTGAGCGAGCCGCCGAAGAACATGTTCAGCAGGAAGGTCTCGAGTATGTCCTCGCGATGATGGCCCAGCGCGATCCGGTCTGCACCGATTTCCTGCGCGGTGCGATACAGAATGCCGCGGCGCAGGCGTGAACACAGCGAGCAGGTCGTCTTGCCCTCGGGCACCTTGTCCTTGACGATGCTGTAGGTGTCCTCCTGCACGATGCGGTACTCCACGCCCAGGCTGTCCAGATAGCCCGGCAGCACCTCTTCCGGAAATCCCGGCTGCTTCTGGTCGAGATTGACCGCCACGACCTCGAAGGACACCGGCGCCACGCGCTGCAGATAGAGCAGGGTATCCAGCATGGTATAGCTGTCGGCGCCGCCGGAAAGACAGACCATGATGCGATTGCCATCCTCGATCATGCCGAAGTCACGGATGGCATTGCCCGCCTCGCGACGAATGCGCTTCTGCAATTTGTTGAAACTGTATTCGTTCATCGACCTACGTGTAGCGGTCCCGGATGGTCAAGACAGTACCCGCCACAGGTGGACGCGGCTGCCGCCGATCGAATGTCAGGACCTACGAAACGACCGAATGCTTTATGATTGGGAACCGACGGGGGAAACCGCCGCATCGACGGCGCCCACATCTTGCGCAGATTCCCCGTGCAGATCAAGCATCCGGAACCTCCCGCATGGCGGCAAAGCCCGACAAATTCTCGCTGTTCCTGCAACCGAAACCGTACCGCAACGCCCGCCGATCGCCCATGCGGCGATGCCGGACCGGCTGAGCGCGCGCCATGTCCGCCCTGTTGGCGCGAGCCCTTCTGCACCTGTTCGGGCACCTGCCGCTGCGCCTCAACCAGTGGCTCGGCGGCGTGCTCGGCGCGACCGCCTGGATGCTGTCGCCGAAACTGCGGCGCATCACCCTGGGCAATCTCGCGCTGTGCTTCCCGGAGCGAGACATGGCCTGGCGTCAGCGCGTAGGGCGGCGCAGCCTGATCGAAAGCACCCGCGCACTCACCGAGGCGCCTTGGCTGTGGCGCCAGGATGCTGCCCGGCTGCGTTCACTCCTGCAGTTCGGCGAACGACATGAACTGCTGCAAAGCGCCGGACTCAACGGAGAGGCGGTGCTCGCCACGCCACATCTCGGCAGTTGGGAATTCTCCGGCCTGTGCCTCGCCACGCTGCGCCCGACCACCGCACTCTACCGTCCGCCACGCATGCGCGCGCTGGATGCGCTGATCCGCGAATCCCGTGCGCATACCGGCTCGCGCCTGGTGCCCACCACGCCGACCGGCGTACGCGCCCTGCGCCAGGCGCTGGAGCGCGGCGAGGTCGCCGGCCTGCTGCCGGACCAGACGCCCAAGGGCAGCGGCGGCGTCTTCGCGCCTTTCTTCGGTCATCCGGCCTACACCATGCGCCTGCTGTCCAACCTGGCGCGGCGCGCGCGCAGTCCCGTAGTGCTCGCCTTTTGCGAACGCCTGCCGCAGGGGCGAGGGTTTCGCGTACACAGCGTGGCTGCCGGCGAGGACATCTACTCCGACGACCCAGCAGTCGCCGCTGGCGAACTCAACCGCTGTGTGGAGACGCTGGTCAGACGCTGCCCGGAGCAGTATCTGTGGAGCTATCGGCGGTTTGCGCGGCGGCCGAAGGGAATGGCGGATCCTTATCGTTCGTAGTCGGCTACCGGCGGACTTTAAAGGTTCGCGATTTCAGCCGATCATGCGTTGCGAGAGGCTTCACATTCTTCAGAGACCGGGATTACTTCGGGCGCGGATCACCGGTTGTGGTTTTGATCTTACGCGGCTGAATGCGACGTATTTGCTGGCCGTGACGGTCTGTTTCGGACGCGATTCGACGTTTGGGGCTCAGATCAATCGAGGTGACGCGCCCGAGCCGATTTGTTCGACGCATCCCTGCGCCTCACCCCTTCGGGGCTTGCGCGAAAAATCGTTCCCGACGATTTTTTCTTTGAAATGCGCAAAGAAACCGACGAAAGAAACGCACCCCAAAAGCACTCTGCACCTGTGCCATTCGCCATCCGGGCGAAGAACTGCTTGGCCGGCGTCCTGCCGGCCATCCCCGCCCAGGCGCACGCTCGCGAGGCAAGCGATCAGGACGGGCAAACGTCAAAACACGGCGAGTCCGACAGCGAAGTACTCCGAACAAGCTGGCTCAGACATTCAGACGTTGGGGGCCGTTCTGTTTTGATGTACCGGTTCACGTTTGGCCTTGCCTCGAACGTGCGCCCTGGCGCGGGGTCGGGCGGCAGGACGCCGCCCGAGCAGGCTTTGCCAGGAGGGCAAGTGACTGCGGTGCCCCGGGACGGGGTGTGCGCTCGAGGTCTGCCCGCAGGGACAAGGCCTTTCTGGCGCCTTTCTTTCGTACCTTTCTTTGGGCGTGCAAAGAAAGGTACTCGAGCGCGTCACTTCAGCAGAGAGATGCTCCATACCTCGAATCGCGCACGAAATAGGCCACCATAGCCAGCTAGTACCCTGCATTCACTCACACAAGTCAAAACCGTAGACGCTAATTCCCGCCCGCAAAACCTTCCATCTCCCGGCAAAGAATGTGCGGAGCCGAAATCCAAACCCGTCTACGCCAACTCACTATCGTGCTCAATCACCCGCGACACCAAACCATACGCCAGCGCCTGCTCGGTATCCATCCAGTAATCACGCTCGATATCGCGCGCCACCTTTTCCATCGGCTGTCCGGTCTGCTCGGAGATGACGCGAGCGATACGCTCACGCGTCTTGATGATCTGCTCCGCCTGGATGGCGATATCCGACGCCGGACCACCGGCGCCACCGGCAGGCTGGTGAATCAGGAACCGCGTATTCGGCAGGCACACCCTACGCTCCTTCTTCGCGGCCAGGAAAATATGCGCAGCGGCGCTACCGACCCAGCCGGTCCCGACCATCGTCACCGGAGCACGCACGAAGCGAATCATGTCGTGAATCGCATCGCCTGACTCCACGTGCCCACCCGGCGAGGATATCAACACGGTGATCGGTGCATCGGACTCCTCGGACAAGGCCAGCAGACGCCGGCAGACTGCACTCGCCTGCTTGTCGTCGATCTCGCCGAATACAAGTACCTTGCGCGATTTGAACAACAACCGTTCTTCCGCGCCCCGGCCTTCGGGTTGGCCGGACTCGTCGCTCTTGGCTTCCAGTTGATTGAACATGCAATTCTCCAGTGTGATAAATGTCTAAACGCCGATCCCTACGAAATTCGCCATAAGGGAAGTGATCGACCATGTCCGCATCCGGACTCGAAGCCGCCGCACCCTGTCTCCAGCATTCCTCGCGCATGATTCTACGCAAACCGACCTCGCAGGATGCACCTGCCGTGTTCGCCATCTTCGGCGCCTCCGACACCAACCGCTTCAATCCCGCCGGTCCGCATTCAGGCCCGGAGGAATCCGAGGCGTCTCTGCGGCGCTGGCCCGCGCACTGGGCCGCTCACGGTTTCGGCCAGTGGACCATCAGCCTGAAGACCTCCCTGGAGGAGATCATAGGTTTCGGCGGACTGGCTTACCGGAGCTTTGGCAACGCCCTACACGTGAATCTCGGATTTCGCTACACCGCTCCCGCATGGGGCCAGGGGCTTGCAACGGAACTGCGCTGTTCTCCCGCGAATTCGGCTTTGAAGTGCTTGAACTGGAACAGATATGGGCATCGGTCCGGGAAAACCACCCGGCCTCGTGCCGCGTCCTGGAAAAAACCGGCATGCGCCAGATCCGCCGGGAACCCGATCCACGCGGCGTATCCGCCAGCCTCATCTACCGCATTCAAGCCGGCGCCTAAGGGCGCCGTTTCCGTCTCAGCCGGCACGCTCCAGGCGGCGCAGAAACACCTGCATCTCCTTGCTCGCCTGCTTGTCGCCGCGCGCCTCGGCCACCTCGATGCCCTCACGATAGGCCTGCATCGCAGCAGCGGCATCGCCCGCCTCGGCCAACGCACGACCGAGCCGCTTCCAGGCGGCAGAGTATTGCGGATCCTGACGCACCGCTTCGCGCAGGTGTTCGGCCGCCTCGGCCGGGCGCTGCTCCTTGAGGTAGGCATCACCCAGGGTGAACCGCAGCAAGGCGCTGTCCTGGCCTGAGGCCAGCATTTTCTCGAAGCTGTCGATCATGCTCATGTGACTAGTCAATCTCACGCGGGCGCTGGAACACGGCATAGGCTTCGTCCCGAAATCCAGCGTCGGGATCGCCCAGGCAACCTTCCTCACGATAGACGATCACGCGCAGGCCGGGAAAGAGCCCGAGCAGTTCATTGGCCGCCAGACGATATTCCGGCCGGTGCGGCCCACGGTCGGCATGGACCGCGTCGCGCACGAACGTCTGGTAATAGAGAAGTCCGCCGGGGCGCAGTGCGTTCTGAAGCGCCGGTACCAGAGAACGCTCCAGGAAGCGGCTGACCATGATCACGTCGAAGGCGCCGGCCGGCGGCGGCTGCGCGACGATGTCGCGCACCTGCGCCCGCACGTGGACTCCTTGATGCTCCGACGATTCGCGCAGGCGGGCTATCGCGACCTCGGCGCTGTCCCAGGCCTCGACCTGCAGTCCGCTTCGCGCCAACAGGCACGCGTTGGCTCCCAGACCGCAGGCCAGATCCAACGCCCGCCCCTGCCGCGGTAGCAGGTGCGCAAACTCGCTCAGAACCCGCGCCGGAGCAACTTCGGCGGTGTCGCAACCCGCATAGCGCTCATTCCAATTCGGCATCAGCGCCTCCAGTACATCGGGGTCAGCAGCACCAAAAAGGTAAAGATCTCCAGGCGTCCTACCAACATGGCGATGGAGCAGGTCCACTTGGCGGCATCGCTGATATGGGCGAAGTTGCTGCCGACCATGCCCAGCCCTGCGCCCATGTTGTTGAAACAGGCCGATACCGCTGCGAAGGCGCTGTCCCAGTCCATACCCGTACCGAGCAGGATCAACATGAACAGGAGGTAGACCAGGACGTAGGCCGCCAGGAAGCTCCAGATGGCGCTTACCACCCGCTCGGGGAGCACGTTCCTTCCCAGCTTGACCGGGATCTCGGCGCGCGGATGGAGAATACGGCGAAACTCGCGCACGCACTGCTTGACCGCCAACTGCACGCGCACCACCTTCATGCCTCCGGCGGTGGAACCGGCGCTGCCGCCGACGATAGCCAGCATCATCAGCAGAGCCGGCAGAAACACCGGCCAATGGGTGAAGTCGGTGTTGACGAAACCGGTACAGGTAACAACAGTGAGCACCTGAAAGGCACCGTAGTTCAAGGCCGCACCGAAGCTGGAATAGGTATGCGTCAACAGCAACGTCAGAGTGACCAATGTAATGCTGGCGCCGATGAAGCCGACATACACGCGCGCCTCCGGGTCTGTCCAGTACGCCCGCAGGCTACCTTTGCGCAGGGCGATATAGTGCAGCGCGAAATTCATTCCCGAAAGGAACATGAACACATCGGCGATGGCGCTGATCATCGGACTGTGCCAATACCCGAAACTGGCGTTGTGGGTGGAAAAGCCACCGGTCGCCATGGTGGCGAAGCCCTGGCAGACGGCATCGAAAAAGTTCATGCCAGCCGCCCAGAAACCCAGGATGCAGAGCCCCGTCATGCCGACATAGATAGCCCACAACGCCCGCGCGGTATGCTCGATGCGCGGCGTGAGCTTTTCGTCCTTCATCGGCCCCGGCGTCTCGGCCTTGAACAACTGCATGCCGCCGACACGCAGCAGCGGCAACACGGCGATGGCGAGCACGATGATACCCATGCCGCCCAACCAGTTGAGCTGGGCGCGGTAATACAGAATGGACTTGGGCACCTTGTCGAGATTGACGATGGTGGTCGCGCCGGTGGTGGTGAAACCGGACACGGACTCGAAAAAGGCGTCGGTGAAGTCCAGGTGCGGACTGAAGTGGAAGGGCAGCGTACTGACGGCGGAGAGAATGACCCAGTACAGCGTGACGATGAGAAAGCCTTCGCGGCGGCGCAGCTCCTGCTGCGTGCTGCGCACCGGAAGCCACATCACAAGACCAATAGTCAGCGTGACCAGGAAAGAATCGACAAAATGCAGCGCCTGACCGTCACGGTACAGCAGCGCGACGCCGGCCGGCACCAGCATGGTGACGCTATAGGCGGCGATCAGCACACCCAGAATGCGCCGCACGGCGGCGAACCGCATCATGCCGGAACCTCCACGCGACGGCTCCGCAGCCGAAGGCCCTCCGAATGCACGGGCACCCACCTCTCCTAACGCCGCCAGAACCCCGGCGTGAACAGCACCAGCGGCGTGAACACTTCCAGGCGGCCGAACAGCATGGCCAGGCACAGCAGCCATTTTGCGATTGGGTTCAGATTGGCGAAATTCTCTCCCACGCTGCCCAGTCCGGGTCCGAGATTGTTCATGCATGCCGCCACGGCGGAGAACGCCGTGACCTGATCGAGCCCAGTGGCCATCAGCGCCAGCATGATGATACTGAAGGTCGCCACATAGGCGGCGAAAAACCCCCACACGGCGTCGATGACGCGGTCGTCAACCGGGCGGCGTCCGATCTTGACCGCGAACTGCGCGTTCGGGTGAACCAGCCGCATCAGCTCGCGCCCTCCCTGCTTGAGCAGCAACAGGAAACGCACCACCTTGATGCCGCCACCGGTCGAGCCCGCGCAACCGCCGATAAAGCTGGCGAAGATCAGCAGCGCAGGCAGAAAGCCCGGCCACTGGTGGTAGGCCGACGTCGTGAAACCGGTGGTAGTGCCGATGGAAACTGCCTGGAACAGACCGTGGCGAAAATCGTCGCCGAAACCGCCGAAGTGCCCGGTGAGATACAGATATCCGACGGTGATCGCGGCCAGTACCGCCAGCACCGTGAAGTAGGTCCGGAATTCGCTGTCCTCGAGATACGGACGCAGGCTGCGACGGCGTATGGCGAAGAAATGCAGGCCGAAGTTGGCGCCGGCGAGCAGCATGAACACGATCGCCACCGCCTCGATCAAGGGGTTGTTGAAGTAGCCCATGCTGGCGTCATGCGGGGCGAAACCGCCGATGGACACCGTGGAAAAGCTGTAGGCCACGGCATCGAACACGTCCATCCCGGCCAACCAATAAGCTAGGCCGCAGGCGACGGTCATGCCCAGGTAGATGTACCACAACGCCTTGGCGGTCTCGGCGATGCGCGGGGTGAGCTTAGCGTCCTTGATCGGCCCGGGCGTCTCGGCGCGATAGAGCTGCATGCCGCCGACACCGAGCATGGGCAACACGGCCACCGCCAGCACGATGATGCCCATACCGCCCAGCCACTCAAGTTCCTGACGGTAGAACAGAATGGACTTGGGCAGGACATCGAGGCCGACGATCACCGTCGCGCCCGTGGTGGTCAGACCGGAAATCGATTCGAACACGGCGTCGGTGATCGACAGGTGCGGATGCGCCGCCAGCGCCAGCGGAATGGCACCGAACAGCCCGAGCACCACCCAGAACGACACCGCGACGATAAAACCATCACGCAAACGCAGGTCGCGGCGCACGTTGCGCGCCGGCCACCACAGAATCAGCCCGGTACCGAGCGTGACCAGGAAACCGTCCAAAAACGGGCGCACGCCGATGTCGCCGTAGATCCAGCCGACCGCAGCGGGCGGCAGCATGGTGAAGCTGAACACCATCAGCAACAAGCCGAGAATGCGCTGGATGACTCGGGGCTGCATCAGGAGCGTCCTAGAGGAATGTCACGTCGACCTGGAACAAACGCTCGACCTCGGCGATGCGCGACTTGTCGACCAGGAACAGGATGACATGATCCTCCGCCTCGATGGCGGTATCGCTGCGTGCCATGATCACCTCGTCACCGCGCACCACGCAGCCGATGGTAGCTCCTTTCGGCAGTTTGATCTCGCCTACCCGCCGGCCGACCACGCGCGAGGTACGCGGATCGCCGTGAGCGACAGCCTCGATAGCCTCGGCCGCCCCGCGGCGCAACGAATGCACCGCCACCACGTCGCCGCGGCGTACGTGCGCCAGCAACGCGCCGATGGTTACCTGCTGCGGCGAGATGGCAATGTCGATAATGCCGCTCTCGACCAGGTCGACGTAGGAGGGCCGGTTGATCAGCGCCATCACCTTGCGGGCTCCAAGACGCTTGGCGAGCATGGCGGAAAGGATGTTCGCCTCGTCGTCGTTGGTCAACGCGCAGAACACGTCGGTCGCGTCGATACTCTCCTCGATCAACAGCTCTTCGTCGTGCCGCCGCCGGCGATGACGATACGCTTATAGGTCTTGTCGACTTGGCGCAGCTCCGCGGTGATGGCGCGGATGTTCTTCTTCGAGGCGATGAAAAACACCTCGTCGTCGGCCTCGATGACGGTATTGCCTTCGGGAAGGATCGCCTTGCCGCGGCGAAAGATCGCCGCCACGCGCGTCTGGATGCCCGGCATATGATCGGCCAGGGCGCGCAGCTCGCTGCCGACCAGCGAACCGCCGTAGTAGGCGCGCACGGCGACCAGAGACACCTTGCCGTCGGCGAAGTCCAGCACCTGAAGCGCGCCGGGATGCTCGATCAGCCGGTGCACGTAGCTGGTCACCAGGTCCTCGGGGCCGATCAGCACGTCGACCGGCAGCGCTTCCTGGGCGAAGATCTCGCGCCGGTTCAGATATTCGACTGCACGCACGCGAGCAATCTTGGTCGGCGTGCGGAACAGCGTATAGGCGATCTGGCAAGCCACCATATTGGTCTCGTCGCTGCTGGTCACGGCGATGACCATATCCGCGTCCGGTGCGCCGGCCTGCTCGAGCACTTCGGGATGCGAGGCGTGTCCGACCAGGGTGCGCAGATCCAGCCTGTCCTGCAACTCGCGCAGCACTTCCGCCCGCGTGTCCACCACCGTGATGTCATTGGCCTCGCTGGCGAGATGCTGGGCAACCGAACTGCCGACACGGCCGGCACCCAATACGATGATTTTCATAGCAGTCTTCTACCGTCCCTTTACCCTGACCGGCGCCGTTCACGGCGCGGCTCGATACCCAGCATGCGCAGCTTGCGGTACAGGTGCGTGCGTTCCACACCGGCCTGCTCCGCGAGTCGGGAGATATTCCCCTCGGTCTCGGTCAGCCAGTGCAGCAAATACGCCCGCTCAAAGCGTTCCCTTGCCTCCTTGAGCGAGAGTTCGAACAATTCATCATAGGCCGGCGGCGCTTCGCCCAGCGCATCGTCGCCGCGCAACTTCAGGGTGCCCAGTGCGTCCTCGGCCTCGTCAGCTCCCACGTCGCCGCCGCGTCCCGTGACCAGCACCAACCGCACTAGCGAGACTAGCTCGGCCACATTGCCCGGCCAGCGATGGTGCCGCAGACGGTTCTGCGCCGCCACCGTGAACTGGCGGTAGGCAAGCCCCTCTTCGCGGTGCAGGCGGTCAGCATGATACTGCAACAGCTCGGGCACATCCTCGGCATGCTCGCGCAGCGCGGGCACATGGATATAGCCCGCCTCGAAGCGCTTGGCCAGTCCTGGGTCGAGACGACCCCGCTCGATCCAGGACGCCGGCTGCACATCGCCACCGAGCATCCCCGCCACGCGCACGTCGGAGCCTTCCGGATCGCTGGCCTCGAGCAACTCCAGCAGCGTCGCCTGCTCCGGTGGCTGCAGTTTGAGCAGATCGCCGACGAACAAAAACCCGCCCTGGGCTGCAGCAACAGGCTCTTTGAGCGCATCTGCCTGCGGGTGGTTCAATGCCCGTTCGAGCAATTGCGCCCAATGAGGTTCCCCAAGGTCGACGAAAGCGCCGCCGTGGCGGGGACTGCGGGCATGCAGATAATGCAGCAGAGTACGCCGGCCGGCGCCGCACTCGCCTCCCGCCAGCAGCCATTCGTGGCGCACCGCGTTGGCTGCCGCCTGTTCGCGCAGGCGTCGCAGTTTTCCGCTGGCGCCGACCAGCTGGGAAGCGTCGTCGCGCTGCGTCGCCACCGACGGCCGGCGCAGCGTTCTGGACGCTTCTATGCCGCGGCGCACCGTGAGCAGCAGGCGCGCCAGCGACAGCGGTTTCTCGATGTAGTCGAAAGCGCCGTGGCGCGTCGCCTCCACCGCCGTCTCGACCGTGCCATGGCCGGACATCATGATCACCGTATAGCCGAGCGGTCCCTGTGAACTCCAATGTTTGAGCAGGGTGACGCCATCCTCGTCCGACATCCAGATATCGAGCAGCACCACGTCGGGGCGCTGGCGCGAGACGGCCGTACGCGCCTGTGCGGCATTGGCCGCCGCCTCCACCGCGTAGCCCTCGTCTTCCAGAATCTCCTGCAGCAGCCGACGGATCTCCGGTTCGTCGTCGACCACAAGAATACGTTCAACGCTCATTGCACCTCCGTCGCATCAGTCGCTTCCGCCCTACCCTGCAGCGGCAGGCAAACCACGAAACGCGCTCCCCCGGACGAACTGTTCTCACCCCACACCCGTCCTCCGTGTTCCTCCACGATCTTTTTCACCACGGCCAGGCCCAAACCGCTGCCCCCCGTTTTCTCGCTGACATAGGGTTCGAAGACCCGCGCCAACAGCGCCTCCGGAATGCCCGGTCCATTATCGCTCACGCTCAGTTCCACGAACCGCTGCCGTTGATCCTGGGATGCAAACGCACGGGTGCTCAGCACGACGCGCGCCTGCGGATTGCCCTCGGCCGCCTCGATCGCGTTCTTCAGCAGATTGTGCAGCAACTGGCGCAAACGCCCCGGATCGGCGTATAGCACGCCGACGGCCGGGTCCGCCTCGAACTTGAGCTGTACCCCGGGGTGCGCCCCATAGAGTTCGAGCACGCCCTCGATCAACGCGTTCAACCCCACTTCTTCCGGCTGCATCGCCGGCGCCCGCGCATAGTCGCTGAAGGCGGACACCATCTGCTTCATCGCCTCGACCTGCTGCACAATGGTATCGGTCGAGCGCTCCAGCATCTGTGCGTCGGTCTGCGCGACACGCGGCGCGAGCTTGCGACGCAGGCGTTCCGCGGACAGCTGAATTGGCGTGAGCGGATTGCGGATCTCGTGCGCCAGGCGCCGCGCCACCTCGCCCCAGGCCGCATCGCGCTGAGCGCGGATGAGCGCCGTCATGTCGTCGAACACCAACACGTAGCCGCCGCCCGCACCGTGCTGGACGGGCAAGCGCGCACCGCGGCAGATCAGCACCTTGGGACCGGTCTCGCCGAACAGCTCCAGCTCCTGCTGCCAGGTTCCCTGACGGCCGTCGAGCCGATGCACGACCCCCCGATACAGCTGATAGAGCATCTTGCCGCGCGAACCGATATCGGCCAGCCGACGCCCGAAGAACGGGACCAGCGGCTGTTCGAGAATGAGATCCGCTGCCGGATTCGCGGTACGCAGAACCGCATTGCGGTCCAGCGTCAGCACGCCCGAGGACAAATGCTCGAGCACGGTCTGCAGGTACCCACGTTGGCGCTCGAGCTGGCGGCGGCCGCGTTCGGTCTCCTCGCGCGCGTTGGTCAGGCGCGAGGTCATCTCATTGAAGGAACGCGCCACCAGACCGAGTTCGTCCCTGCGCCCGGCTTCGAGCTTGGTCTGCAGATCACCGCCGGCTACGCGGCGGATCGCCGCGATGAGCTGTCGAATGGGACGCAGCACCCTGCGCGCCGACACAAAAGCCGCCCACAGTGCCGACAGCGCCGACAGCATCAGCACCACCGAAAGCGTGAGAATGAAGCTCTGCTTGAGCGGCACCCGCGAAAAGGACAGCTCCTGGTAACGATCGTAAGCGTCCTGGACGTTGATCGCCAGCGAACTCTGGCGCTCGGGGATGCGGTACAGTGCCTGCAGCATGTCAGGTCTGGCGGCAACGGAGGCCGTATCCGCCGGCAGCGGCACCGCAACCAGCACGCGCACCAACAACTGGTGCCCCCCGGTCGGCTCCAGCCCCGCGTAGACATGCCCGTCGGCGTACTGGCGAAGTGCATCGGGCGGCGGCAGATTGGGCACCAGCTTGGCTAGCGATTCGCTGCTGCTGGACAGAATCCGCCCGTTCGGCCCGAATACCGTCAGCTCGCTCGCCTGCAACCGCGAGCGCAGGGTGTTCAAAGTGACCGGCAGGTGCACGGCATCCATGCCGATGAGCGTTTCCGCGCCATGCTGCGTCTGGCGCAGATAGTCGCGCATGCGATAGTCCAGCGCGGAACGTCCCAGCTCCAGCGCGTCGCCCAGCGCCTGCTCGACGCGCACGTTGAACCAGCTGTCGATGCCGTGATCGAGAAAACGGATGGAAAAGACGTAAACCACGAACACCGGGACAAGCGCAAGCAGCACGAAGATCCCCGCCAGGCGAAGAGTCAGGCGCGCACCCGGCTCGCGGCGCAGCCCGCGGCGTACGATCTCGAATACATTGACCGCGATCAACGCCGCCAGCAACAGCAGCACCAATGTGTTGAACAGCAGCAGCCAAATGTAGTGATCGCTGAAGCGCTGGGAGTTCTGCACCGCGTCCGACATGGCGAGCACCGACCCCAGCGTGAGCAGGATCAGCGCCGCCACCGGCCATACGCGCACGGACAGCCGTTTCAGCGGAAGTCGCATCGGTACCAGGGACTCGAGGGATGCCAAGCGGTGTTGAAAAAGGCGCGCACCCGCAGCGGAAGGGGGAAATCAGCCGTATCCACGCGCAAGCGCACGTCGGTCACCACCGCGCCACTCTTGGGCATCAGGCTCTGATCGAGCACCGGAAAGCCCTGCACCCGGTCGATCATGTTCAGCGCATCGCTGAGCCGGGCGTAGCTGTAGCTCACGCCGGTATTGATGTTGTCCACCAGATAACGGCGTGAAAGCGGGTGATAGCGCAAGCGGTAGCGCTGGCTGAGCGTGGCCACGGTGTCGTCGAACCACCACCAGGCGCCCGGGCGCGACACGCGGACATCGTAGATCAGCAACAGACTGACGCCGTTGTTCAGCGCGTCGCGCAGCTTGTCGTCGAACCTCGTCTCGGCCCGGGCATCGAGGTAATAGACCAGGTTCCGCTTGTAGACGTGCGCCGACAGGATCTGGAAATCAGGCCCCGGCGCGGCCTCGGCCTGCGCGAGCCCACCCGCCGCCAGGCTCAGCATCAACCCGAACAGCCACCGGCCGAGCGTCTTCGCGCTCACGCTTCGCCCTTGCCCAGACAGGCGTAGTAGAAGCCGTCCATTCCATCCTCTCCCGGCAGGATCTGGCGCCCGTGGCTGTCCGCCTGCCCCCAGGGCACCTCGATCGGGAACTCCCTGGCATCGTCGCGGCGCTGCAGGAAGCGTTCGATGTTCAACGCGTTTTCAGTGCGCAGGATAGAACAGGTCGCATACACAAGCCTACCGCCGGGGGCCAGAACGCTCCAGGCCACGTCCAGCAGCGCCTGCTGACGTCGGGTCAAGTCCTCGATGTCCTCCGCCCGCCGCAGACTCTTGATGTCCGGATGGCGGCGGATCACGCCCGTCGCCGAACACGGCGCATCCAGCAGAATGCGGTCGAACGGCCGCCCGTCCCACCAATCCTCCGGTTTCGCCAAGTCGGCCGTCGCCAGACATGCCGACAACCCGAGACGGGACAGCGTCTCCTCCACTCTGCGCATCCGCGCCGGGTCCACCTCCACCGCGGTCAGTTCAACCTCGCCGCGCGCATGCTCCAGAATGTGCGCGGTCTTGCCTCCCGGTGCGGCGCAGGCATCCAGCACGCGCTGGCCGGCATCCACCGCTAGCAACCCCACGGCAAGCTGCGCGGCAGCGTCCTGCACCGACACATCGCCAGCCGCGAAGCCCGGTAACTGCATCACGTCTGCCGGTTCATCCAACACCAATGCGTCAGCGCCATGACGCGCCGGATGCGCCGCCAGCCCCGCCTCCACCAAGCGCTCGCAATAGGCCAACCGCGTCGTACGCATGGCATTCACCCGCAGCGTCATGGGCGCACGCGCGTTGTTGGCCTCAAGAATCCGTTGCCAGTCCTGCGGCCAATCGCTGTGCAGGCGCCGAATCAGCCAGTCCGGGTGCGCATAGCGCGCAACCTCATCGGACTCGACCAACGCGGCAAGTTCCTCCTCGCGCCGCCGCGCATTGCGCAGCACCGCATTGACCAGCTTCGCCGCCCACGGTCGCTTGAAGCCGCGCGCCACGCGCACCGCTTCGCTGACCACGGCGTAATCCGGCGTGCGCAGAAAGAACAGCTCGTACAGCCCCACCTGCAGTAGTGCGCCAACCACCGCGTCGCGTCGGCGCAGGGGCTGGGTCAACAACAGTTGCAGCCAGGCGTCCAGGCGCGGAGCGTAACGCAGGCTGCCGTAGCACAGCTCGCGCAGCAACGCGCGTGAGCCTCCTTCATCGAGATGCTGTTCGGCCGCCGGCAGGGCGGAACTCAGCGAACGCCCCTGGCCGCGCACCTCGTACACGACCTGTGCGGCCAGGGCTCTGACATCCGGCTTAGCCATTCAGCGGCATCCTCTGCGGCCACGACGAGGCCAACGATTCACGGCGGGGGGAGCTGACGAAACGCGCACACCGGCACCGCCCGACCGTCCGCGTCGATTCACTCATCATGCGCCGGGCGCCCGTTCGGCAACCGGCCTCAATTCGGCAAAGGCTCGCGCCCCAGGCTGCGGCCGTTGACGAACTCGGCAGCCGACTGCGCGCGCCGACCGGCCACCTGCAGACGCAGCACGCGCAGCACGCCGTCGCCGGTCGCGATGTCGATGCCTTCGCGGGTCTCCGCCATCGGCGTGCCGGGCGGCACCGTCGCCACCTGATCCGTCACCCTCGCCTCGAGCAGCTTCAGCGGCTGTCCCTGGAAGCGGGTCTCCGCCACCGGCCAGGGATTGAAGGCCTGGACCTGGCGCGCGATCTGCACCGCCGGCAGCGACCAGTCGATGGCCGCCTCGTCCTTGGACAGCTTGCGCGCATAGGAGGCCCGCGCCTCGTCCTGCGGTTCGCCGCGCAGCGTTCCGGCATCCAGCGCCGGCAATGCCTCCAACAGCGCCTCCGCGCCAAGCCGGGCAAGCCGGTCGTGCACAGTGCCGGCCGTGTCCTCGGAAGTAATCGGCGTCCGGCTACAGGACAACATCGCGCCGGTATCCAGGCCTTCATCCATCTGCATGATGGTCACGCCGGTCTGCGCATCGCCCGCAAGCACGGCGCGCTGGATCGGCGCCGCGCCGCGCCAGCGCGGCAACAGGGAAGCATGGATATTGACGCAGCCCAGACGTGGAACGGCCAGCACTTCGGCCGGCAGGATCAGGCCATAGGCCGCCACCACCATCAGGTCCGGCGCCAGGGCGCGCAGTTGCGCCTGAGCCTCGGCGTCACGCAGAGTCTGGGGCTGGCGCACCTCGATATCCAGTGCCGTCGCCGCCTCCTTGACCGGGCTCGGGCGCAGCTTGCGCCCGCGCCCGGCGGGGCGATCGGGCTGAGTGTAGACCGCCACCACGCGGTGCCCGGCTTCGACCAGCGCACGCAGTGCCGGCACGGCGAACTCCGGCGTGCCGGCATATACGATATTCAAGGGCTATCTCCAGAACCAGAACATGTCTTCAGATCGCCGGCGTCGTACCGCGCGTCGGCAGGTTGCCCAGCCGCGTCTGCTTCTCGAGCTTGGAGCGAATCCGCGAACGTTTGAGCGGCGAGAGATAGTCCACGAAAAGCTTGCCGTCGAGGTGATCCATTTCATGCTGAATGCATACGGCAAGCAGGCCGTCGGCGTCCATTTCGAACGCTTCACCCTGCTCGTTCAGGGCACGCACCCTGACACGCTCCGCCCGGCGCACCGTTTCGTAATAACCCGGGACCGACAGGCAACCTTCCTCCATCTCCTCCTCGCCGTCGCTGGTGACCAGCTCCGGATTGATCAGGCACAGAGGCTGATCCTGATCGGACGAAACGTCGATCACGATGATGCGCTGGTGGATGTTGACCTGAGTCGCCGCCAGGCCGATGCCGGGCGCCGCGTACATGGTTTCAAACATGTCGCGCACGATGCCGCGGATGCCATCGTCGACTTCGGATACGGACACGGCCTTGGTACGCAGCCGCGTATCGGGAAAATGTAGTACTTCGAGAAGAGCCATACCTTTGATACAGTCCGGATTAATTTGTGCAGTCTCGAATGAATCTCTGCTAAAGTAATGATCAGGCTACGCTTAGTCGACTCGTTTTATGCCTCGACATAGCGGCTAAGAACCATACAGATTGTGTGACCCGACACGAACAAGAATGGCTCCAAGGGGAACCCGAATGCCGGCCCTGCGCACCCGCTCACACGCCATCGTTTCGGCCTCTGCCGTCATTGTAACGCTTCTCGTTGCCGGTTGCGCCAGCCAGCGCCAGCCGATGCCCGAGATCGCTCCTCCGCCCGCACCGGCACCGCGGGCGACTCCGGCACCCGCGGCCCCCAAGCCGGTCCGGGTCGAAGTCAGGCCCACGGCCCCGACGCGTTACGTGGTGCAGAAGGGCGATACCCTGTGGGACCTCTCCAAACGCTTCCTGTACAACCCGTGGAGCTGGCCGGAAATCTGGTATGCCAACCCCCAGATCAAGAACCCTCACTGGATCTATCCCGGTGACGTGCTGACGCTGTACTACGTCAACGGCCAGCCGCGTGTTTCAGTCACCGGCGGACCGCGCGTGACCGGCATCTCGACCATCGTGCTCAAGCCCGGCGTGCAGTACGAAAAGCTGCCCAGCGCCGAGCATCCGATCCCGATCCAGACCATCCGCCCTTTCCTGATCCATCCGCGCGTCGTGCCGGTCGAGCAGATGCTCAAGGCGCCGCACGTGGTAGGCTCCAGCGAGGACCGAATCCTATTCGGCAACGGCGATCAGGTCTATGTGCGTGGCCTGCCGGCCAAGCCCAAGTCCTCGGTCTACAGCCTCTACCGCCCCGGCGCCGTGCTGCGTTCGCCCAAGACCGGCAGGATCATCGCACATGAGGTGACCTACCTCGGCGACATCCGCATCATTCACGATGGTCCGGTCGCCACCGGCGTACTGGAAAAGGTCACCCGCGCCGTCCATCCGGGCGACCGCTTGTTGCCTTACGCTAAGAAGGACCTCAACTACACCTTCATGCCGCAGGCACCGAAGGTGAAGCTCGACGGCCAGATCATCTCGCTGTTCAACGCGATCAGCATGGTCGCGCAATACCAGGTCGTCGTGCTCGACATCGGCACCCAGCAGGGCGTGCGCAAGGGCGACGTGGTGGCGCTCGAGCAACATGGCCGCCTAATTCAGGACGACAACGCTTCGCCCGGCGAATCGCGCAGCGTTCGCCTGCCCAATTCCCGCTCCGGCGTGGCCATGGTCTTCCGCGCCTTCGATCACATCAGCTACGCCCTGGTGATGTCCTCCATTCGTCCCATCGAGATCGGGGACGTCGCCACCAATCCCTGACGCGCCGTTGCCGACGCCGCCGCAAGACGACTCGCTTCGAGCCTGGCTGCGCATCCATCGCACGCCAGGCGTCGGCATTCGCGCCGTCGGCCAGCTGCTCAGCGCCTTCGGCTCCGTACAGACCGCTCTGACGGCCTCTCAGACCAGCCTGCGAGCCGCGGGACTCAGCGAGGCCGCCAGCCAGGCGCTTGCCAATAACCGGAATCTCGACGTTCAGGCCGAACTCGCCTGGGCCGAACAGCCACAGCGCCACATCATCCCCTGCGACAGTTCCGCCTACCCTCAACGGCTTGCCGAACTCAACGACGCACCGGTCCTGCTCTACGCTGCAGGCGACGTCGAGCTGCTTCGGCACCCCCAGCTGGCCATTGTCGGCAGCCGTCACCCAACCCCCGGTGGACGCGAAAACGCCTACCGCTTCGCTCATCACCTCGCCTCAGCCGGACTGGGCATCACCAGTGGCCTTGCCCTCGGCATCGACGGCGCAGCGCATGAAGGCGCACTCGATGCCGAGGGCATCACCATCGCCGTGGCCGCAACCGGGCTCGATCGCGTCTATCCGGCCAGGCACCACGCCCTGGCCGAACGCATCGTGGCCGAAGGTTTGATGATTTCGGAAAGTCCTCTAGGAACCTCCATCAACAGGGGCGCCTTCCCGCGCCGCAACCGTCTGATCAGCGGCCTAGCACGTGGTGTGCTGGTGGTCGAGGCTGCGCGTCAGAGCGGTTCGCTGGTCACCGCCCGGCTTGGCGCCGAACAGGGCCGCGAGGTTTTCGCCATCCCCGGCTCCATCCACAACCCCATGGCCCGCGGCTGCCATCATCTCATTAGAGAAGGAGCCAAACTGGTCGAGACCGCCGACGACATTCTCGCCGAACTGGACCTGCGTGACACGCCGGCGCCCTATGGATCACCGCCAGCCAAATTGGGCGCAGACACTAACGGGGCGCTGGATGGCGCCCACCGAGAACTGCTCGAAGCCATGGGTTACGACCCTGTTTCCGTCGACCTTCTGGTCGAGCGCCTTGGATTGACCCCGGAGGCCGTTTCCTCCATGCTGCTGATCCTCGAACTCAAGGGCTCGGTGGCTACCGTCGACGGCGGGCGCTACCAGCGAACCCCTTGACCGCGCCCTCCGGAGCCATGGGCGCTCCGGGCTCTACTGTTTTTGGATGATCGATGAAAGAATCCGTATTGGACGTCCTCATGTACCTCTTCGAGCACTATGTCGACGAGGACATGGAAGACCTCGAACCGGATCGCGAACAACTTGAAATTCGTCTGCTCGATGCCGGCTTTCCGACCACAGAGATCGATCGAGCCTTCGATTGGCTGGACGGTTTGGTCGAACAGGGCAGCGCGCTGGCGAACACGGGCACGAATGCCTCATTGCGGTTGTATACGCAGGCCGAAATGACACGAATGGACAGTGAACTGCGCGGTTTTCTGCTATTTCTGGAGCAGGGAGGCATCCTCACTCCCACCACCCGCGAACTGGTCATCGATCGCGTGATGGCGCTGAACGAGGAGGAAATCGACCTCGAACAGCTCAAATGGGTGGTGCTGATGGTGCTGTTCAACCAGCCCGATAGGGAACTCGCCTATTCCGAGTTGGAAGACCTTGTGTTCGAGGAAACGCCCCCTTATCTGCATTGAATGCTGCGCGGTCCTTCCGGCTCGCCCGATCAAGTCATTCGTTTTGAATAGTAGGTGCCATGGGTAACAAACTGGTCATCGTCGAATCGCCGGCCAAGGCCAAAACGATCAAGAAATACCTCGGCAAGGACTTCGAAGTCATGGCCTCGTACGGTCATGTCCGCGATCTGGTGCCCAAGGAAGGCGCGGTCGATCCCGAGCACGGCTTCGACATGAACTACGAAGTCATTCCGCGCAACCAGAAACACGTGGACGCCATCGTCAAGGCGCTCAAGAAAGCCGACGCGCTCTACCTCGCGACCGACCCCGATCGCGAGGGCGAAGCCATCTCGTGGCATCTGTATGAAATCCTGCGCGAGCATGAGCTTCTGAAGGACCGCACGGTGCATCGCGTGGTGTTCTACGAGATCACCAAGCAGGCGGTGAACGAAGCCGTCAGCAATCCGCGCGAACTGTCCACCGACCTGATCAATGCCCAGCAGGCCCGGCGCGCACTGGACTATCTGGTCGGCTTCAATCTCTCACCGCTGCTGTGGCGCAAAATCCGCCGCGGTTTGTCCGCAGGGCGCGTGCAAAGCCCCGCCCTGCGCATGATCGTCGAGCGTGAAGAGGAAATCGAACGCTTCGTCAGACGCGAATACTGGACGGTCGACGCCCAAAACGCCAAGAACGGAACGCCGTTCAAGGCACGCCTGACGTACTACGCCGGCAAGAAACTTGAACAGTTCGACCTCGACAGCGAGACCGGCGCCGAGGATGCCCGCCGCACCCTGCTGGAGGCAGCGCAGGGCACCCTCACAGTGCGCAAGCTGGAACAGAAACAACGCAAGCGCAATCCCGCCGCACCGTTCACCACTTCCACCCTGCAGCAGGAAGCCGCGCGCAAACTCGGCTTCAGCACTCGCCGCACCATGCAGGTCGCGCAGGAGCTGTACGAGGGCATCGACCTGGGCGCCGGCCCCATCGGGCTGATCACCTACATGCGTACCGATTCGGTCAACCTGGCCGCCGAAGCGATCACCGAACTGCGCGAACTGATCGGCCAGCGTTACGGCACGGACAAGCTACCGGCACAGCCGCAGAGCTACAAGACCAAGTCGAAGAACGCCCAAGAAGCGCACGAAGCCATCCGTCCGACCTCGGCAATGCGCCTGCCCGACGAACTGCGCGGCCACCTCAGCCACGACCAGACGCGACTCTACGATCTGATCTGGAAGCGCACCGTCGCCTGCCAGATGATCCACGCCACCCTGGACACCGTCGCCGCCGACCTCGAGGCCGGCCAGGGCGGCAACCACCTGTTCCGGGCCAACGGCTCGGCCCTGCGCGATCCCGGCTTCATGCTGGTTTATCGCGAAGGCATCGACGATGCGGAACAGGAGAGCGACGACCGCCTGCTGCCGCCGCTGGAACAGGGCGAACGCGTCGAACTCCGCGACGTCCTGGCCGAGCAGCATTTCACCGAACCGCCGCCCCGCTACAGCGAGGCCAGCCTGGTCAAGGCGCTGGAGGAATACGGCATCGGCCGCCCCTCCACCTACGCCTCGATCATCTCCACCCTGCTCGCGCGCGAGTACGTCGAACTCGAAAGCCGGCGATTCACACCCACCGATGTGGGCCGCGTGGTGAACCGCTTCCTGACCCAGTACTTCAGCCAGTACGTCGACTACGACTTCACCGCCCGGCTGGAGGACGAACTCGACGAGATCTCACGCGGCGAAAAGGACTGGGTGCCAGTCATGCGCGAGTTCTGGGAACCCTTCCACGAACTCATCGATGAGCGCGCCCGCACCGTGACGCGCGAGGAAGCCGTACAGGCCCGCGAACTGGGCACAGAGCCGAAGAGCGGCAAACCGATCAGCGTACGCATGGGCCGCTACGGGCCCTATGTTCAGATCGGCACGCGCGAGGACGAAGACAAGCCGCGTTTCGCCGGCCTGCGGCCTGGCCAGAAAATGGACAGCATCACGCTCGAGGAAGCCCTCAAACTGTTCGATCTGCCCCGGCAACTGGGTACCACCCCCGCCGGCGACGAGGTCAGCACCAACATCGGGCGCTTCGGCCCCTACGTGAAATACGGTTCGAAGTACGTCTCCCTGAGTGGCGACGACGACCCGTACACCATCACCCTCGAACGCTCCCTGGAACTCATCGAAGAAAAGAAGCGCATCGAGGCCGAACGCATCATCCATCAGTTCGAGCGTGAGGACGGCGGCAAGGTCGAGGTCCTGCGAGGCCGCTACGGGCCGTACATTACCGACGGCGAACGCAACGCCCGCATCCCCAAGGACGTCGAACCCGAAACGCTCGACCTCGAAACCTGCGAGAAGCTCCTGGCGGAAGCTCCGCCCAAGAAGGCCCGCCGCGGTTCTGCCAAGAGCGCGGCAGCGAAGCGCAGCACGGGCAAACGGGCTTCCGCGACCAAGAAAAAGGCCAAGTCCGACTGAACAACGCCGCGCGCTTTGCGCGGCGCCCAGTATCGGGCGCGGGCAGGCAACGCAGCAAGCAATCCCCGACACATCGAGCGCCCAGACGCGGCAAGAGGATGGAATCCGCCTCGCGCGCCTGGATACTCGAACCGACGAAACATGGACACCGCTGAAGAAACCGCAGTCCTGGATGCCGCCCGAATCCTCCGCGCCGGCGGCCTGATCGCCTATCCCACCGAGGCCGTGTTCGGTCTGGGCTGCGACCCGCACAACGAAGCCGCGCTCGCGCGCCTGCTCTCGCTCAAGGACCGCCCCCAGGAAAAGGGCCTGATTCTGATCGCCGCCGACGAGGGGCAACTCGAACCCTGGGTCGAAGCACTGCCCGCCGACTCCGCCGCGCGCGTGCGGTCCAGCTGGCCCGGACCGGTGACCTGGCTGATTCCGGCACGTCCCGGCGTCGCCACCCTGCTACGAGGCGCGCACACCAGCCTCGCCGTACGCGTGACCGCCCACCCGCTGGCCGCTGCGCTGGCACGGGCCTTCGGCGGCGCTCTGGTGTCGACCAGCGCCAACCCGAGTGGCGAACCACCGGCGCGGGAAATCGCGGCGCTGCGTGTCCGCTTCGGCAACGCCATCGACTACTATCTGGCGGGACCGCTCGGCGGCCGCGAACGGCCAAGCGAAATCCGCGACGCGCTGACCGGGGAAATCCTGAGGAATTGAAGATGCCCAACATCGCCGCCGTCGAAACGGCGCTCACCCGACTGCAGCACGACATCTGCGCCGCCCTGGAAACCGCGGACGGCTCGGCGCGCTTTCACATTGACGACTGGTCGCGCGCCGAAGGCGGCGGAGGCAGCACCCGCGTGCTTGCCGACGGCAGCGTGTTCGAACAGGCCGGCGTCAATTTTTCGCATGTGCACGGCAAAGCGCTGCCGCCCTCGGCCAGCGCCGCACGTCCCCAACTGGCCGGACGCAGCTTTCGCGCGCTCGGCGTGTCTCTGGTGGTACACCCGCGCAATCCCTTCGTCCCCACCTCGCACGCCAACGTACGCTTCTTCATCGCCGAACATCCCGACGAGGCCCCGGTCTGGTGGTTCGGCGGCGGCTTCGACCTCACGCCGTACTACGGCTTCGACGAAGACTGCGTGCACTGGCACCGCTGCGCCAAGGCCGCCTGCGATCCCTACGGGGTCGACCTCTACTCGCGCTTCAAAGCCTGGTGCGACGAATACTTCTTCCTTTCGCATCGCAACGAACCGCGAGGCATCGGCGGACTGTTCTTCGACGATCACAGCAGCGGCGACTTCGACCATGACCTCGCCTTCATCGACGCCGTCGGACGCGCCTATCTGAACGCCTACCTACCGATCGTCGAACGCCGCCGCGACACGCCCTACGGTGAACGCGAGCGCGAGTTCCAGTGCCTGCGCCGCGGACGCTACGTGGAGTTCAACCTAGTCTACGACCGCGGCACCCTGTTCGGCCTGCAGTCCGGCGGACGCACCGATTCCATCCTCATGTCGTTGCCACCGCAGGTCGCCTGGCGCTACGCCTGGCACCCCGAACCCGGCAGCGCGGAGGAACGTCTATACACCCATTATCTCAAACCACACGACTGGCTGGCTTCGGCCTGAACAGCCGGTTAGAGCAGGAGACCCAAGAACATGCAATACGCTTCCTACCCACACAACCGCCCCCGCCGCATGCGCCGTGACGAATTTTCGCGCCGCCTCATGCGCGAGCATGTGCTCACCCCCGCCGATTTCATCTATCCGGTGTTCGTGCACGAGGGCAAGACCTCCGAACCCATACCCAGCATGCCCGGCATCAACCGCCTGAGCCTGGATGACCTGCTGCGCGAGGGTGAAACGCTGCTCGAACTCGGCGTACCGGCGCTGGACCTGTTTCCCGTGGTCCCGAGCGCAGCCAAGGACCTGCAGGCGAACGAGGCCTACAATCCGGACGGTCTGGTGCAACGCGCAATTCGCGCGCTCAAGCGCGAACTGCCGGAACTCGGCGTGATCACCGACGTCGCCCTCGATCCGTACACGGTGCACGGTCAAGACGGCCTGATCGACGACGAAGGCTACGTCATGAACGAAGCAACCGTGGAGGTACTGGTGCGCCAGTCGCTGTCACACGCCGAAGCCGGCGTCGACGTCGTCTCACCCTCCGACATGATGGACGGACGCATCGGCCGCATACGCAGTGCCCTGGAAGACGCAGGCCACATCCACACGCGTATTCTCGCCTACTCGGCCAAGTACGCCTCGGCCTTCTACGGGCCGTTCCGCGACGCCATCGGCTCGGCCGGCAACCTAGGCAAAAGCAACAAGTTCACCTACCAGATGGACCCGGCCAACAGCGACGAAGCCATGCGCGAAACCGCGCTGGACATCGCCGAAGGCGCCGACATGGTGATGGTCAAGCCCGGCCTGCCCTATCTCGACATCCTCTACCGCGTGAAGCAGGAACTGCGCATGCCGACCTTCGTCTACCACGTCAGCGGCGAATACGCGATGCTTGCAGCGGCAGGGCGCAACGGCTGGCTGGACGAGCGCGCCTGCGCGCTCGAGGCGCTGATGAGCATGAAGCGCGCGGGTGCCGACGGCATCCTCACCTACTACGCCAAACAGGCCGCCACCTGGCTGCGCGAAACACAGTGAGTACGATGAACCGCTATGCCGTCATGGGCAATCCGGTCTCGCACAGCCTGTCGCCGGCCATTCACGCCCTGTTCGCCGAACAGACGGGCCAGACGCTCGAGTACGACGCCGTCCTCGTACCGCTCGACGGCCTCGCCAAGGCGATCGCAGGCTTTCGCGCCGCCGGCGGACTCGGCCTCAACATCACGGTGCCGTTCAAACAGGAGGCCTACACGCTCGCCGACCGACTCACGCCCCGTGCCCAGCGGGCAGGTGCGGTCAACACCCTGTGCCTGAAGCCTGGCGAACCCGTGCTGGGCGACACCACCGACGGCGCAGGCCTGCTCGCCGACCTGCAGCAGAATCTGGGCCTGAACCTTGCCGGACGCCGCGTGCTGGTGCTTGGCGCCGGCGGCGCCGCGCGCGGCGTGCTGCAACCACTGCTCGAGGCCGGCCCGGAAACGCTGGTGATCGCCAACCGCACCGCTCACCGTGCCGAACAGCTGGCGGAAATCTTCACCGGCTGCGGCCCGGTCAGAGGCATTGGACTGGACGCGCTGGGTCATGAAGCGGCCTTCGACATACTGATCAACGCCACCTCGGCCAGTCTTGGCGGCGAGACGCTGGAATTGCCCGCGCACCTCTCCGCGCAGGGCGCAGTGGCCTATGACATGATGTACGGCGCACGCTCCACGCCATTTCTGCAATGGGCCTCGGAGCACTGCGCTGGCCTGCGTGCGGACGGGCTCGGCATGCTGGTCGAACAGGCCGCCGAATCCTTCCTGCTGTGGCGCGGCGTACGGCCTCTGACGGCTCCGGTCGTCACCCGCTTGCGCGCGCAGCTCGCAGCGACCTATTCTTGACGGGCCTGCGACAAGCCCAATATCCGGAGACACATTGATGAAGTTGCGTCGTTTCGCATTGCTCCCGGCAATCACTCTGAGCGTCAGCCTGATCGGCTGCACCACCAACCCATACACCGGCCAGGAGGAAGTCAGCCGTTCCGCAATCGGCGCCGGCATCGGCGCGGTCGCAGGCGCGGTCCTCGGCAACGCCACAGGCGGTGACCACCAGCGGCGCAACCGGCTCGTGGGCGCGACGCTCGGCGCCCTGGCCGGCGGTTCGGTGGGCTACTACATGGACCGCCAGCAGGCCGAGTTGCACCAGCAGCTGCAGGGCACCGGCGTCAGCGTCACCCGCAGCGGCAACAACATCATCCTCAACATGCCGGGTGACGTGACCTTCGCCACCAACCAATATCAGGTCGAATCGCGCTTCTTCCCGGTGCTCAACTCGGTCGCCAAGGTGCTCACGCACTACGACAAGACGCTGGTCGACGTCGCCGGCTATACCGACAGCACCGGCACGGCGAGCTACAACCTGCAGCTCTCGCGCAAACGCGCCGAGTCGGTGGCCAACTATATGGTTGCCCAGGGCGTACAGGCGATGCGCATCCAGGCCACCGGCTACGGCGAGAACAATCCCGTCGCCAGCAATGCCACCGCGTCCGGAAGAGCCATGAACCGCCGCGTGACCATCACGCTGAGCCCGGTCACCCAATCCAGCGGCGGCTGAGCATCATCCGGCCTGCCGCGGGACTCGCCCCGCGGCAGGCCGACCCTCAACGCAGCGTCACCAATTCCTCCGCGCTGGTCGGATGGATGGCCACGGTGTCGTCCAGATCCTTCTTGGTGGCCCCCATGCGCAGCGCGACCGCAAAGCCCTGCAGCATCTCGTCGGCGCCGTCGCCGATGACGTGTACGCCGACCAGCTTCTCCTTCGCTCCGACCGTCACCAGTTTTACCGCGGTTTTCACCTTGCGCTCGGTGGCTGCGTGATACATCGGCGTGAACGAGGTCTGATAGACCTTCACCGCGCTGCCGTGCGCCTCGCGCGCCTCATCCTCGCTCAACCCCACGGTGCCTATCGGGGGATGACTGAAGACAACCGTGGGAATGTTCTCGTAGCTCAGGTGCCGGTCCGGCTGCCCGCCGTACAGCCGGTCGGCCAAGCGCCGCCCGGCGGCGATCGCAACCGGCGTGAGTTCCGCCCGCCCGGTCACGTCGCCGATCGCATACACGCCCGCGACGTTGGTGTTCTGATGCGCGTCGGCCACCACGTAGCCCGCCTCGTCCAGGATCACGCCCGTGGATTCGAGATTGAGCCCATCGACCGCCGGCCGTCGGCCGATGGCCCAGATCACCGTATCGAAATCGCCGCGGTCGTGGCCCTGCTCGCAATAGACGCCCAGGGTACCGTCGTCCGCGCGACGCACCTCCGCCACCTGCGTGCGCGGAAAGATGTTCACGCCATCGTCCAGCATCGCCTCGGTCAGATGCTCGCGCAGCAGACTGTCGAAACGGCGCAGCAGATGCTCGCCACGCAGGAACAGGCTCACCTCCGAGCCCAGTGCGTTGAGCACCCCGGCAAGCTCCACCGCGATATAACCGGCTCCCACCACCGCCACGCGTTCGGGCAGCGACTCCAGTTGGAAAAAGCCGTCCGACGTAATCCCCAACTCCGCCCCGGGGATCGTCGGCAGCACGGGTTCGCCTCCGGTCGCGACGACAATGTGATCGGCCGTATACGTCTTGCCGTCGACCTCGATACGGTGCGCGTCGAGAAAACGCGCATGGCCCTTCAGAACGGTGACGTCCGAATCGCCCAGATAGGTGTGATACCACGCGTTGATACCGCTGACGTAGGCATCGCGCTTGGTCTTGAGCGTTGCCCAATCGAAACCGCCGCGGGTGACCTCGAAGCCGTAATCACGCGCATCGTCCAGCGCATGGGACAGCTGCGCGCCGAACCACATCACCTTCTTCGGCACGCAGCCCACATTGACGCAGGTGCCGCCCAGGCGTCGCGCCTCGACCACCGCGCAGCGTGCGCCATAGCCCGCGGCACGTTCGGCTACCGACAGGCCACCGCTGCCTGCACCGATGGCGATAAGATCGAAATGCTGTTCGGACGACATACACACTCCCATGCTGCAAATACGTTTGGACGGAAAGCTCCGCCCGGTTCGAGGCGAAGGCCGCACTTTACGCCTAGCCGCAGATCCGGGCCACCGCCGGCCGGCTTGATTTTGCGTCCCCCCTGGTGCGAAAGTCCTGCGCCATGACCACATCCAAGACCTCATTTGCCGACACCCAATGGCCACACATCCGCGAACGGCTGTGGCAATACGCCCTGCTCACCCGGGCCCACCGCCCCATCGGCGCGCTGCTGCTGCTCTGGCCGATGCTGTGGGTACTATGGATCGCCGCCGACGGTCGCCCCAACATCGGCGTCCTGATCGTCTTCCTGCTCGGCACCTGGATCATGCGTTCGGCCGGCTGCGCCATCAACGACTTCGCCGACCGCAAGGTCGATCCTCACGTGGCCCGCACCACCGAGCGGCCGCTGGCCGCCGGGCGCATCAAACCACGCGAGGCGGTCTGGGTCTTCGTCGTATTGAGTCTGCTCGCCTTCGCCCTGGTCCTGACCCAGAACCGGCTCACCATTCTGCTGTCCTTTGCCGGCGTCGCGCTCGCCGCCAGCTATCCCTTCATGAAGCGCTTCCACCATTTGCCGCAGGTACATCTGGGTGCGGCCTTCGGCTGGGCCGTGCCAATGGCCTGGACGGCGCAAACGGGCCAGCTACCCTCCCCCCTGGCCTGGCTGGTCTTCCTCGCCGCAGTGGTCTGGGCCACCATCTACGACACGCAGTACGCCATGGTCGACCGCGAGGACGATCTCAAGATCGGGGTCAAATCGACCGCCATCCTGTTCGGCGACGCCGACCGGATGATCATAGGCATCCTGCAGGTGCTGATGCTGCTAGCGCTGCTGCTGATCGGCGTCAACGCCGGCCTCGGATGGCCCTATTTCCTCTCGCTGGTCGTCGGTGCCGGCATGTTCGGCTATCAGCAGATGCTCACTGCCTATCGGGTACCCGAGTTCTGCTTTCGTGCCTTCATGAACAACAACTGGTTCGGGGCGGTGATTTTTGCCGGAATCGTGTTGAGTTACCTGTTGCGTGGCTGAGAAGCTGAGGTTGGTTTTTTGCGGATGTGGATCGCGCATTCGTTAGCAACCAAGGCGTTATTCTGGCGCGAGTCGAGGTATGTCGTTTCTGTTGGTGACTCGGTGGGAGTTTTTCCTGTTTTTGGCGCTGAGGCACGTTTCGGGCGCGAATCAGCGTTTCCAGTATTGATCCTACTTTGGGTGACGCGTCCGAGCCGATTTGTTCGGCGCATCCCTGCGCCTTACCCCTTCGGGGCTAGCACGAAAAATCGCTCCCGGCGATTTTTTCTTTGAATGCGCAAAGAAACCGGCGAAAGAAACGCACCCCCAGGATCGCTTGTCCCTACGGGCAACCTCGCGAACGCACCCCTGAACGGGGCCCGCAGTCATTCGCCGTC